>CAZISK010000152.1:0-11836 GCA_964541355.1 uncultured Candidatus Obscuribacterales bacterium | reverse complement strand
CATGCCATAGCGCATGACCATAGCACGCGCGATCTCAGTGGCCTTAGCGAGGTCGTCCGCCGCTCCGGTACTGGTATCACCGAACACAGCCAATTCAGCAGCCCGCCCAGCTAAGAGTCCGGCTAACTTATTGTGCAGTTCACCGGCGGACACCAGAAAACGATCTTCAGTCGGCCTTTGTAGGGTATATCCGAGAGCACCTAGCCCACGAGGGATAATCGACACCTTTTGAAGACGCTCCACACCCGGCAACAAAACCGACAATAAAGCATGACCAGATTCGTGAAATGCGACACGTCTGCGTTCCGCAGCATTGAGCAGCCGATTTTTCTTTTCCTACCCAGCCACAATTCGTTCAAGGGCGGCTAGAAAGTCAGCCGCATAAACCTGCTCAACTTCGCGTCGAGCCGCAAGCAAAACCGCTTCGTTGACCAGATTGGCCAAATCGGCACCGGTAAAGCCTGGTGTCATCGTGGCTATTTCTTCAACGTCGACATCCTGAGCGCAAACGACCTTTCGCAAATGCACATTCAGTATGTCCACGCGTCCTTTTTTATCTGGTCGATCCACCAGCACGTGCCGGTCGAAACGACCGGCACGCAAAAGCGCAGAATCCAGAATTTCAGGACGGTTGGTAGCGCCCAACAGTACTACGCCTCGAGTGACATCGAATCCATCAATTTCGACCAGCAGTTGATTGAGAGTTTGCTCTTTTTCATCGTGCCCGCCGGTAGCCGGGCTCAAAGCTCTTGCTTTGCCCAGCGCATCCAGTTCATCGATAAAGATGATACATGGAGCAGCTTTCCTCGCTTCCGAAAAAAGATCGCGCACGCGAGCAGCTCCAACTCCCACATAAAGTTCAACAAACTCTGAGCCGCTTATAGAAAAAAACGGCACGCTCGCCTCCCCCGCCACTGCTCTAGCGAGCAAAGTTTTGCCCGTGCCGGGCGGGCCGACCAGCAGAATTCCTTTTGGCAGGCACCCACCAAGCTTACTGTAGCGATCGGGCTTTTTGAGAAACTGGACAATTTCCTGCAATTCATCCTTTGCTTCGTCTACTCCAGCCACATCTGCAAATGTGATTTCAATTCTTTCTTCTTTGAACACGCGTGCACCGCTGCGTTCCATGGACGAAAGCACACCGCCGGGGCCGCCGCGCGCCGCGGATGTGCCGGCGCTCAGAAGAGCAAAAAGAATGAGTAAGGGCAACGCCGTCGAAAATATCATAGAAAGCCAATCATGCTCTTCTCGCCCTTCGAACTTGATGGGCAGCTTCGCCAGTTCATCAGCTATTTGCGGGTCGACTCGCACGGTCTCAAATGTACGGCCCTTATCTTTGCCGCCTGTGATATCTCCCTCTATGCGATGAGCAGTGACCTTGAGATTGGTCACTGCGCCTGCTCTCGCTCTTTCGAGAAACTCGCTATATGTCAGACTGACTCTCGGCAAGGGCAACATGAGCGGTATTGCCATTGCAAACAACCAAAAGACTAAGATAATCACGAACGCGACGACTTCATTGGAAGACCGGTTTTTCTCCTTTTTGCCGTCCGTCTCGGCTCCGGATGGCTCAGGCCTGTTCGGCTTCTCTTTCGGCTTCGGCTTCGGCTTCGGCTTCGGCGTGCTCATGATTCCGACCGTACTGTACTAACTGCCGCCAGTCTAATAATTCACAGAGCGTTCGACATCAATCCACGGCATGTCATCCGTGCGGACGAGCCAGGAAGGAGACAGCTTTCAGCAGCTAGATGGAGGCTGGAGAGGTACGAAATTGTGATAGTAGGAGCACGCAATGCCCACGAGGAGCAACTCGATGAAAGTAATAATCGCCATAGATGACTCGCCGATGACAGAAACCGTGATCGCCAATGTGCTTTCACGACGCTGGCCGGAAGACACCCAATTCAAAATATTGACGGTGCTTGAACCACTTTGTCTTTCGTCGGAAGAATATGATTACTCCGACGCTCTCGTGCAGGTTTACGACAAGCGAAAGAGCAGCGCAGCAAAGTGGTGCGAGAAGCTCCGCGACCGTCTGGAGTCTCAGGTAACAAGCGCTCACGTACACTATGACATTCGGGAAGGAACAGCGCCCGGACAGATTATAGACGCGGCGGTTGAATGGTCGGCTGACAAAATCCTGATTGGTGCCCACGGGCAAAATGTCTGTCCGCATAACCTGGTAGGCAGCGTGTCACGTCGCGTGGCGAGTCATGCACCCTGTTCAGTTGAGATCATTCGCTCCAAAGTACATGCAGCCAAGGGTAATTCGAACTCCAAGCAATCGGCAGTCACAAGCAAAAACCGAAAGGGCTAAGATGAATTTCGGTTTCTCTTTTCTGTCGGTCTGTCTGGTCATGAACCTGCTGCTGCCTTCGGCTCTATTCCCGGGGCGAGTCCTGCCCACGAGTCCCGAAAACCGCGCGCTCACCGCGGAGGAAAAGAGAGGAGGTCTCGGGGCAGCCGTTTTGCTGGAGTTGCTGGCGGACATGACTATGTCCGCCGAAGACTTCCTCGATGCCGAAGTGCTTTACCGCCGGACCAGAGAACTGTACCAGGTATGCGGTGATGCCAAATGCCTGGCTCGGTGCAGTGCAAAATTAGCCATTGTCCTTGCGGAAGAGAACAAACTTTCCGCCTCCAAAATTGAAAGCGAGCAAGCCCTCAAGTACTATTCACAACTTTCCACTCTGGAAAAAGACAAGGGAGCCATCCTGCATAACCTGGGCTGGATTGCTGCTCAACAGGGCGATATAGATGAAGCATGCAGTCGGTACATGGACGCCGTCAGGTACTACTCGCTATTCAAGAGCGACAATCTTGCCGATGTATTGGGAGCGTTATCCAAGCGCTCACTTGCCCGGTTGTACTTTCAACAGAGGAAATATGGCGCTGCTGCCGAGTATTATAGAGAATGTTTGACAACGCTCGAACGAAAACTCAAACGACACAGCTCGATGACCGAAGAAGTCAGGCGCGAGTATAAGCAGGCACTACTGCGAAGCAAGGATAGCCGATAATGGTTGACTTCAAAGCGTCAAAGCCGCCTGGTGCTTTCAGTTCTGTGGTTCATTCGCTTGTGCCTCTGTATTTCGCGGTATTTCATCGGGACATGCAAATTAGGGTAACAAGAAAGACCTTGTCGCTTTTTCGATCTCTTCAAAAGGACAACGTCATCATCTGTCCTAACCACTCCCATCATGAAGACGCAGAGATTATTTACTGGCTATCGTGCATCACACAGCAACATTTCAGCATTCTGACGGCTCGAGAAATGTTCGAACGGTACGGGCACGTTGCTGGACCAATTCTGCAAAGGCTAGGATGTTACTCGGTGCTGCGTGGGGTTCGAGACTCCGACGCAGTACGGTTCACTGAGCATCTGCTGGAACATGGTCCCACCAAGCTTGTGATCTTTCCGGAAGGAGAAATTTCTTTTGACTCCTCGAAGATCAATCCTCTGCAGGAAGGTGCAGTTCGTATGGGCTTGGAATCCTGTCAGCACTTGCTTCAACATCACAAACCCGCCGACATTTACGTCCTTCCGCTCGCGATCTCGTACAAATACAGTTCGGAGATAGACAGTGCTTGCCGCAAGAGTCTTCGACAGCTCGAGCAAAAACTTGCTCTGCCCGAGGACGAGAACCGCGATTTGCGACAGCAAGCATTTGCGGTAGCCCAGGAATTAGTTGCCAGCAAAGAGCGGCACTGGCAGGTACGCACTACCGGTACTTTCGACTCACGTGTTAAAGGCTTAGTCAAGGCGTGTATTCAAAATTGCGCAGAACGGCTCAAACGCAAAACCTCTCACCAAGCTAATCCTATTTCGCAACTGCACTCCCTGCAGGCAGCCGTTCTGGAACTAAAAGTCTCCGCCAATCGCGACAGCCTCAGCGCCTCAGAACTATCCGAGATAGAGCGGTCACTTGCAGATACAATTGTGCTAAGTTCCTTGCGCGCTGATCGATTTGCGCAAACCGCCGACGCCGAAAGTTTCGTCGAGGCGCTGGCGGTCCTCGAGGAAATACTGCTCGGCAAGCCCACTGCGAAGGGTCCCCGGCGGATTTTAATCAAAGCTGCGGAGCCGGTGAATTTACTTGATTACATTCAGGATTTCCATCACAACCGGACGGCAACTGTAGATGCAGTAACCAATTTACTTACTGCGCGTCTGCGGAGATCGCTCGCAGTGGACGCTAGTTACCATCCTTGACACGATTGGCTATTGCCTGTTTCTCCAACCGTACAGGCAGCTGATTCCCTGATTCAAAAGCTTCACCCTGCTGGCTCACCCAGTACTTCCCTTCAGAGCTATAAGTATTCGATCGCTTCGAAAGCCATTCTCTTTCAGCTTCCTCCGGAGTCATTGGAGTTCTGCCTGAAGCCAAGGTTTTCAGAATTTGATCAACGCGCTTTTCAGTCCCGTGTTCGTCCAAAGGAGCAGTTCCCGCCAAAAACCAATGCCTGAGCGCTGCCTGTATGGTGCGCCGTTCGTGCGACGCGGGTCCGTCAGGTCCTTTGCTCTTGTCTAAGAAGTCCAGACAGCTGTCGCATGCGGGCTCGCCTTTCTGATGCTCGTGTTTAAGCCGCATCTGCACCAACCTCGACCAATCGCTGCCGTCCAGAGGAAACGAATGCTCGTTGATATGTTCGAGCAAATAGGTACGGTGACGAGCTGTCATCGGCTCGCCCTCAAAAATGACATCCTCCGTGTCGACAGCAACGCGCAAGTTGTTCTCGACGGGTCGCTGAGGTCGAACGACAGCAAGAGGGCATCGGCAATGAATGGCGACTTCATGCGAAACACTGCCCAGAATTCTGCGAGCCAGCCCACTGCGCGCGTGCGAGCCCATAACAATCAGATCGGCGGGCATATCGACTGCTTCTTTCAGAATCACTTTGCCCGGAGGACCTTCGAGCACAACCGTCTCAATGCTGGCATCCGGAAACGACTTCTTAAACGCCGTTGCTACTTCGGCTACCAGCTTCTCAGCCGCCTTGCGGTGCGCCTCATTGGGCCAGGTGAACATTAACTCCACCGGACTCATCACATGCACGATGCGGAACACTGTTTTTACCGGCCAGCTTTCTTTGACGAGAAACTCTAGAATCACGTGAGCAAATAACTCGTCATCAATGGGTACCAGAATTTTCATAAATACCTCGACTTCAGTTTCATCAAAGATATAGCTGCGTGCGCACTATGGGGAAGATGCAGCTGCGCGACAGGGTCAGCGAACTATGTCCAAAATTAGCATCGAAGAGCAAAATAGGCGCAGGCACTCGCACGATCATAGACATGGTCACCTTGACGAACGGCAGCTGATCGGGACTCGGCGGTGTTCCACCAAAGTCCTGATAAGACGTTTGAGCGACATCAACCACAGGGCCAGTGAACCAGATACTGTTCAGCGCGCTACTTGCCGTGATCGTCTGAGCCGCCTGCAATGCGCTGGCAGGGTTGTCACACTGTGCTGCCGCCCGGGCCGCATCGCGACAGGCGCGCTCAAGATTGCAGGAGCCCAAAACGATGACGCCGGCATTCATACATAGAAGCGAAACGATCAGCATGATAAAAGCTGTAACTGCAATCTCGATGACGTTGGCACCGCGCGCCGTTCTATTGTCATTGGTGGCTCTCATCTTATTGATCCTCACTTAACGAGCTGTACCAGGCACCGGGCGATATGTTCGAACGTTTTGCGCAGGTTGTTCGCATCGGTGACAAGGAAGAACTTGCCGTTATTTCCTGCTATCGCCACCATGCCGCCAGTAGTAGGGTTAGGATTGGTATCGTTGAGAATAGAGATCTCCGAAGGAATGATCTCGGGATTCTGAGCTAGACCGATGGCATAGATTGGTATGCCCTCCGAGTGCGCCTCCACAGCTGCTTGCCTGGCATTTGACCAGGGGTCTGAGCTGAAAGGACCGCCGGCAGTTGGTTCACCATCGGTGAATAGTACGATCGCTTTATTAGCGGTTGGTCTGCCATTGCTCTTCAGCTGCTGGACTGCTTTATGCACAGCATCGCCAATGTTGGTTGAAGTGGTGGCAACCAGATTGGGAATGCGTTCGGTTATCTCCGCGAAGTTGGTTTGATTAACCGAAGGATTTAGCGGCACATTCGGAAGCGGAAACTGCCCGGTACCCGCTTGTGGATAGCTCTGATCGACGTTGTAGCCGAACTGAGTACCGCCGGCAGTCTGTCCCGCATTATCAGAGAACGCAACGAATCCGAAGTGGCACCGAGTATTCGTATTCATTATCTGGAAGAACTCGATAGTGGCATCCTTAGCGGCGTTAATCGGTTGCAGCTTCTTTTTGGCCAGTGAGCGGTATGCGGACTGATATCCGGCTCGCGGCTGCACCGGCACCGATGTGTTTGCCTTACTGCTTTGAAAAACCGTGGCGTTTTCTAGATTGCCGCGAGCGGCTTCGACCAGTGTCGCCAGATCGGGAAAGCCATAGCCGTCCTCAGTATGTCCACCGAAAACCTTATTGCCGTCAAGGTTCACAACTACATCAGTGTAGGTAAAGTTGTTTCCGGTTCCCGATGGGTTTGGCGGAATGTTCCCTGGGGGGGCACCAGCATCGGTGCGTCCTCGCAAGCCTTGCGAACTGCCCCCTTGCTCGGAAAAACTCAAGGGCCACCGCACACCTGACTGACTGGATGAAGATAGATAATGTGGATAGACCGCGTTCACACGGGTGCCTGTGGCAGGAGGTCCGATGATGTCATAGATTGGCCCCGAGGCTGAAGCTCCTGCCGGTGCCCCGGCCCGCGTGGGCGGAACGATATAAACGATTTTGCCGGTGGCGGCATCGCCTTGCCATTGGCGGCGCACAAAGGTGATTGGGGTTTGATCGTCAATCGACCCTGAAACATCAAAACACACCACAATATCAAGGTCGGGAACACCGCCCGTCGAAATGGCGTGAATGGGCACAGCTCCAATGCCCAGAAAGTTGCCAAAAGCTGGTTCCAAACCGAATGTAGATGTGACCCGGACACATTTCCCCTTGGGATCGCCAAGCTGCACCACCTGTTGGGTCGTGGGGTCGATGAACTCGACCATAACGTATGACTTTTCCGCTGCCGGATTGGATACATCTCCGGATGTTTGCTGGGCATCGGACATTACGTGCCCCATCACCAGATTTTGACGAAACATGTTGATGGCGCACCGAACCGCCTGGTTGTGCGCATTCATGGTGTCGGTATCGTCCTGTCCCGCCAATGACGCTACAGCAGCCAGGGCGGCAGCATCAGTCGCCGAAGACAACTGCAGGCGCGCCAGGTGGGAACGACTGATTTCAAATCCCAAAAGCCCCACAGGCAAAATCAAAAAGATGGCGATTGCAAAAACCAATGCAATGATTGCTTGTCCGCGGTTACGGAAAGTTGTCCCCGGTTGCATCATATAGTCACCTTGAGTGTAGTTACCTTGACTGTCGCTTCACAAAGGAAGTCTAGCGCCGAGCATATGTTGAAAAATCAGTCGAGCGGCTGTTTTTGCTCAAACAAAAGGATGACCAAACTTGCTACAGACGGCTGTTCGCTTGTCGCGACATTTTCAATGTCTTGCAGCGTTCAGCAATCTTTTGCGACAACGAGTTCTTGGACCCTAGTGTTTCATCGAAACTCGAAATAGCCCGTCTGTACCAGACGATAGACTGGGCGGGATTTTGTCTGAGTTCATAGATTTCCGCCATATTCAGAGCGGCCAGACCATAAGGTGTACTGGATTTACCTAAAGTCTTTTCCAGAATACCGATTGCCTGGAGAATATGTGGTTCTGCCGAATCGAGCTTGTTTTGCCGAAGTTCGGAGCAGCCTAGATTATTCAATTCCGATGCCATCTCCGGCGAATTTAACCCATAGAACCGCTCTACAAGAGGAATTGCTTCTCGGCTGAAATTCTCGGCCCGCTCATACTTTTTCATAGCTGAATTGAGAGTGACCAGCTGTGAGAGTATCACCGCTTCTCGCGATGACGCCATTTCTTTGCCGGCTCGAACGCACTTGAGATATTCCAGCAGAATGGCTTCTGCCGCCTCATAGTTGTTTTGGTCCGTATAGACGGAAAACAACGCCTCCAAAGTCGCGCAGTATTTGGAGGTATCCCTATTGCTCATATCACGCGCGGTACGCAGCAACGATTCGGCTTCTGCCAAGTTGCCTATGTCAAATTGATGCAAGCCCTCAGCATATAAGTTGTCCCATGTTTTTTCCGATACATCGACTGCGGCCGCCGCGAAATTTCCACTCAACAGTAATGGCGACAAAACAGCCAGCAGCCCGACTGCCAGTGAACGACGAAGTTGGTTAGACAGTAGCGGCATACCAATTACCTCGCTAGTACAGTCAGCTTAAGCGACTGTACAGTTCCGTCGCCTCCTGCCTGAGACGTAAAACCGACAGGTGCAAATAGACCAGAAGAACGAGGGCGACCATTTAGCAGCGCGCCGGTTTGCGTGGCTTCAATCCTGGACAACACCTTTGACTTCCGTGATTCCAGACTCGCCACTTTCGGCGTTACGAGACCATGTATTGCTATCGCTGTCCAGGATCACGTACATGCCCGGCTTTAGCAGAACATCCACTGCACAATACCAGTAAGCATTTGCAACCCCTCCCTGCCCTGCACGCCCCTTGCTTTGCCAGGGTCCGAAAACGGTGCCATCCTGGCGTACTATGGTTATGTTGCCAGGTTCTTGTCCTTTGCCATCATTCCAGTGGTAATTGCAAATGGAGGTCAAAAGAGTTGACTTCTGCACCATGAATGCTGTGGACGCCTTGGGTCGGTTGTGCACCAGATAAACATTGCCATTATTGAAAATCGTATTTACCGGTTGTCTTCTCACGTTTAGCAAATCGCTTGAATTCGTCGGAAATCGAGGCACAACGCGAACGCGCGCAAAACCACATCCTCCCGACCCGCTATTATGCGACCAGGTAGCTGCGTTACTGTCCAAAATCGTGTATTGCCCGGCCTTTATCTCAACCATCGGTTCACATTCCCAATATGCATTCGGGACGTTTCCCTGTCCCGCTTTCCCTGTCGTTTGAAATGGTCCATAGGTGGTTCCGTCATCATGTCGGAAAGAGATAACCCCTGGCTTCATGCCACGCCCGTCATTCCAGTGATAAGTGAAAGCGTACGTGAGCAAAGATGGTAGCTCCGCTTCAAACTTCGTGTCCGCACTGGGTTGATTGAACACCTTATAAACGTTGCCGTTGTCCAGTATCACTTTCGGTGGCAGAGGGACTATGCCGGTTGCACCAGGTGAACCGATCGCCGCGCCATCGACACCGGATGCGGTATCAGCCTGATCGGTCGCATCGCGTAAAGGCGGCCGCGGTGCGACCAGATTGAGCGTTTCAATTGGAATTCCCTGTCGCGGTTGGCTGGGTCTCGTAGCTAAAACCAGGTCATTTCCCTGCCACTGACTCTTGATCTGGGGCGTCTGCAATTGCCCGCGTTCCAGAAGCACTTGTTGCTGCACCTTATCCTGAAGCTGCTCGAAAGCTTCACCCAACTTTGTGTGGTCGCCTCGCTTCTTCAATGCTTCAATCAACTGTTTAGTGAACACACCGTTGGCATAGGTTTTAGCTTCCCATGAGGTCTGGTCGGGCTTGCTGGAAGCAATAACCAGTTGACCGGTTCCGGCGACAATTTGCGACGTGTCGACATTACCGGCTCGCTGCAATCCTTTTGCCGACGACGAAGAAGAAACGTCAGCGGCACCGCTGTGACAAGCATCAAGAATCATGACCACGCGATTGCAGTGCACGCGATTCTTGACAGTGCGCATCAAATCTTGCAGCGCCAATCCTGTAGCGTAGAGGCAGTTCGTATCAGTATCGCTGGCAATTAAGTAATTGACGCCGCCGACATCCAGGTCAGCCGGGCTTCCGTGGCTGGAGAAATAAATGATCACCAAGTCGTCGGGATTAGCTACGCGCGGCAACCATTTGTCTCCCAGAACGGAAAGAATGTTGGATCGCGTAGCCTGTTCATCGGTAAGCAAAACAACATGGTCACTTGCGAAGTGCGCCCCATTCACCAGGAAGTTGGAGAAGTCTTGTGCATCCTTCGCAGGATATTTGAGATTGATTCGGGGATCTTCAAACTTACTGATTCCAACTACGACAGCCCATTTATCTTTGATCGGTCTGTCTACAGCCTTTTGCGAAATCGCTGGACTTTTACCGGTTGCCGCCGCAGCCAGGGCGCCGGAATGGCATATCATTGTCAAAGCGCAGAGAATCGGCAGGGCGTTTTGCGCGATACACTCGATTTTACGTACAGCTACCGGTACCTTTGCCATCTTATTAACTTGATTGTTTATCGATGGTTGCAAAAAGTGGTCCGTCAAGCCAACCGATTTGATGCACCGGAACAAATTCGGTTTTCGGGGCACCACAATCCGGACATCTAAAACTTTCCGGCACATCAGCAAAATCTGTCAGCGGTGCAATTCCGTAGCGCGGCTCGCCAAGCTTCTCGCTAAACACATATCGATGGCAGACGTCGCAAAAGTAAGACTCTTGATTGACCAGCTTTTTCATCGGTTCGCTCACAAAAACGAGGCCGCCCTTGGAAGGCGGCCTCCAGCTATTTCTTCAGGGGACTTAGCTCAAATCCTAGTTGTGCCGTTTAGAATATTGTGTGGGCACCATTGCTTTTCAGAATTGCCTTCCCTGAAGTTGATGTTAGTATGATGCCACCTTACGGAGTCCGGCACCTCCTCCATACGGATGAGAACGGGATGATCTTCTTTGTCCCGAAGTAACCTGGGCTATCGCTGGGACTTTTGCGGCAGCGTCAAAACCCAATTGGTCAAATCGTCAATTTCAGCTGAGTTGAGTTTCATCGCCGGCATCGAATAACCCCGAGAAGGCTCACCCGGCTTCGGCAAAAAGATTGCGCCTGCTGTTATTCGCGCCTTGATGAAGTTGCGAGAACGCCGCGCTCCAACGCCATCCAGGGCAGGTCCTATAGTACCGCCCGCGCCACCGACGGTATGGCAAGCCATGCATCCTTTGTCTCTGTAAAGCAACGCTCCTCGCTTGCTTGAGTCAGAAGCAATTTCGGGGACGAAACGGGAGCCTGCCGGTGCTCCGCTGGGAACAACACTGCCGGCCACGCCATGACCAGTTGGAGGAAACTCTCGCTCTGGTAGCTTGGACAAAAACTGAGCGATAAGTTTGGCATCCTTAGACGGGATAACAACATGTCCCATGATTTCGGCCGGAACCGGATAATTGTTTAGCGGACCGGTTTTATCGCCCTTAAGCCGCCCTTGAATGTAGGAATCACTGCGATGTTTGCCGATTCCGTCCAGGGGAGGGGCAAGTAAAGAGCCGGAGCCACTAATGATATGGCAATGTCGGCATTGATACTTATCGATCAAGGTCTCGCCAACGTCTGCCTGAGCAGCAGGTGAGCGGCCCATCGCCAACATCAGCAGGGACAAATAAAGAAGCGCCAGGGCCGATCGAGTATGTAACTTGCCGGGTTGCATGTTAAACCTTCGTATGGTTACTATCGGTGTGCATTGTAATAGCTTTGCAAGCAACCGTTTGTGCCCGAAACCGAAATGAACGTCACCCAAGGGATAAGAATATGAGCGAGCAAACAGCCCCGGACATGCCGGCAGAGCACAAGAAAAAATGTCGCAATCAGCACTGTCACTGCATCGTGGTGCGAGCTGACTACTGCACGGAAAGTTGTGAATCCGCCTGCGACGGCACCGAAGTTTGCAACTGCAAGCACGAAACTTGCGCGACAAGGGCACGTCAGTCCATCGTATCTTGAACCCTGTCCTCGCC
>CAZISK010000151.1:0-11870 GCA_964541355.1 uncultured Candidatus Obscuribacterales bacterium | reverse complement strand
GTTGCGCGCTTCGTTAGCCAACCTTTGCATTTTTTGCGTCATCGGGGAACTGATCTGCTGATTTCGCGGCGGAGTTGCAAGCATCGATCGTCAAAGAACGCATCGCTAGTAGTATCATACAAATCAACTATCGGCCTGAATAAAATTGAGCTGCGGCTCAATGCACTCAAGCACTTCAGCAGGCAATTCATCGCGCTTTATGATATCGCGAGCCACTGCACTGGCAAGGAGCCAATTCTCTTCCAGGTGACTCGTCGAATACCTTCCATACAGCTGTCTTGCTGGACCGTCATGAAACTTGTGAATCGCATCGCTTATGTCAAAAGAGCTCATCTTTCCTGAAGCCCACTCGTCGAAGAGGGTATGAAGCTTCCTCAATTCTGTTTCCAGTTCGCGCTCGTGAGCGGTTGCTGCCCATTTGCGAAGGAGTTTGCGGATTGGCTTTAACGATTTGTCCATTGATTTCGTGCTACCTGATAATCATTAGATCAGAGTTTAGCAGCTTTGAACGCCTTTACCAAATGCACACCGTAAAGCCTCGTCCTTCAAGGATTCTCCCTCCTTCAAGGGCGCAGAGGACGTCAATCAAGTTGGCTCCTTTGCTCGAGTGCAGTCTCCGCGTTACTTCAGGTTTTTTCGTGGGAACGCCGAGCAATCTTCCTCGACTTATACACTGTCTATGACAGGTAGACGAAATTCAAGTTGGAAATTGCCGAGGGCTGAACTGAGACGGATCATTTTTAAATTGTGCAAACAAATCGACTTGCAGATACAGTTCTATGCTTTTTAGCGGTATTTGGTAGAATGTGCGCTTTCTCAAGCTAGAGGACTGTCTCCAATGACTAACAAGACAACTCGGAAAAAAACTGATAGCTCACCAGCCTTTGAGCGAGTTTACGAGATTGTCAGACTCATACCTCGTGGACGAGTCCTCACATATGGTGCGATCTCTGAGCGAATGAGCAAACGATTGAGTGCGGTCGCGGTAGGCTGGGCGATGAATGCGCTGGGTAACAAGCGTGATGGGAAGTTCAACTCCGACAATGTTCCGTGGCATAGGGTGATTAATTCAAAAGGTATGCTGAGCACTTCGGACGAGACCGGGATGTTAGGTAAGGATGGTCGTCCGGTGAAATTGCAGCAACTATTGCTGGAGCAAGAAGGCATCGTATTTTGTGATGACGAGGTCATCGACCTTTCGCGATATTTGTGGCGCGAGTAGTGAGACCGAACCATAGTGGGTCCTAGTCTGGCTTAACTGCGAAAGCAAGTTTTTGTTGTTGTACGTATTCGGCGCCTTCGAGTTGGAGCAGGTATGCTTTGTTGATCAGACCACCGGCAAAGCCTGTTAAGGAGCCTGATGAGCCGATCACTCTGTGACAGGGGGCGATGATTGATACTGGATTTTTTCCGTTGGCAGCTCCGACAGCTCTAATCGCCCTGGGGTTGCCGATTTGTTCTGCTATTTCAGCGTATGTTTTTGTCTTTCCGTATGGGATTGTCAGCAACGCCGACCAAACTTTCTTTTGAAAATCCGTGCCGACGAAATCGAGGTAAATAGAAAATTCACGCCGCTGTTCTGCGAAATACTCCGCCAACTCTTTTTTTGTTTGTTGCAAAATCGGATTGTTGGAGGTTTCTTCCAGGGCGCTAAGTCGAACGCGGTTCGGATTGTCGTTTTCCCAAAGAATAGCTGCCAAACCTACCTGGCTGGCGACTAGTTTGAGTTTTCCAACAGGAGTATTCGTGAAAGAGAATTCGTAGGGCATCAGGTTGTCACATCCTTAGACTGCGATAGGTGAGACAAGCAAACATAATAGCAACTCTGCCTGCCGGCTCAACCATGCAGATATTTAACGCTACATTCTGACTGTGGATTAGGTTCTGACGACAAGCTGTGTGATATTCGACCGATACCGCCTGCGCGATCTGCGAAAGTTGAGCGGGAGGAAATGAACTATGTTGTCCTACTGAACCCGTGCCTGCTCCGCAATATATTTTTTGACCTGTGTCCATGCGGATGTAAGTGAATCTAAGCGATCGTCGATTGCGGACCAATCGTAGTTTTCGCCTTTAAGCGTGGATTCAAATAGGCGACATTGCTCAGCCAGATCTGTTGCATAGATAGAGGCGCTGGCGCCTTTTAGCTCATGAATGAGAGCTTTCAGGGCCATCACATCATGTTGCTCAACCGCCTTCCAAATTTCACCAACTAGTCGATCGCCGTCCTTGACGAAGTCGCGCGCCAGTTCATTGCCAGCGGCTTTTCCGAAAGTGGAGTACAACATGTCGAGGCCAACAGCTCTGCCTGACTGATTGTTCTATCGAGCAATAAGTCTTTTACGGCTTTGGGTTCTACGGTATAATTTCGAATTCGAGCATACGTCCCCGAACCGGTGTACCGTGATGAATCTACGCTTTTTGATCAGACAGAAGAGAGTCTTTCTCAGTCTCGCATTGACAACCTTGATGCTTGCCGGCAGCGCTGGGGCCTGTTTTGCCATCGACTATGGAATTTGCGGGCTCTGGACAACGACAATCAATCGTCCTAATGGCAATATCACGGTAGATTGGAAGATCGATACTTCTGGTAACTACACGGTGACTTCCTTCGGTCCCAGCGGTAAGCAATCGGAGAACGGAAAGATATCGACTGAAGGGAATAGGTACATGAAGACGACCCTGATTGGACCTGACAATGGCTCGTACCAGATCATCGGTCCGAATAAGTTTTCCACCAGTGGGAGATTCGGATATACCGAATGGACCAGGAAGGGCGGTGGCGGAGCCGCTCCGGCCGCGAATCCATTTCCTTCGGTGTACGGGCGCAAAGATACATATCGACCAGCAACGGTCAGCAATAACCAACCAGCATTCGATCAGACCGGTGGCTACAATCCCGAACTCAACCCGCGATCGAAGACCTGGGAGAAAATGGGTTTTGGTCAAGCCGGAACCACCAGGGATCAAAGCGGATGGGTGCCGAACACCAACTCAGGACAGGTCGCCAACTTGCAGGGCGCCAATTTGAAGACGCTTTTGTTTTCCAATTTCCCTCTGAAGGGTGGGCAGGACGAAGCTGAGCAATTCGGTCTTCCCTCACTCGGCAAAGCTGCTTCCGGACCAATGAGAAAGCGGGATTTCAGGCTAATTCAATAGGATTCCTTCGAAAACGACGAGTGTATTGCGTGTAGGTTTAGTGATGAAGACGAATAGTATTCGAAATATCTTACTGGCACTATTGTTGATTGGTGGTGGCGCATACGGTGCCGCTAGAGCGCAAGAAGACGACAAGCTCACCGAGTCGGTGCGCGCGGCTCGCGAAAGTGAAGCGCGTGGTGACTTCAATGACGCGGGTCAGCAGTATTACTCGCTGCTCAGAAATGAATTCAACATGAAGATTCCGTATGGCATTCAGGTCGCGCTGGGCAGACGCGCTGCCGCGTGCTTGACCATAGCTGCTCGACAAGGAATGCAGAGCGGAGATCCCTATGAGGGTTGGTCTCATTGCGAGGCTCTCAACGTATTGGAGCAGGTCTGGCGCGAGATGCAAAAGTTGGAGCCCAACAGTCCCACGTGGCCGTATCTGATGGCGACCAGGGAATGTTCTCAGGGGAGATACGCGGACGCTCGATTACACCTCCAGCAGTGCGCTAGGGCAACTGGAGGACAGCCTTCGGTTCGCCAGAAGGCCGCTTCGTTGTTGAGTCATATAAGTGCATACGCGACTACGGATCAAGCCAGAATGACAGCGTCCGACAAAGCCGCTATGGAAGCGCTCCTCTCAGGACGCTTCAGGACTAACATGTCGAGCAGCTCATCATCATCCTCCTCTTCGGGTGATAGCTGGCAGCCGGATACAATTTCTGACTCCGAGCGACGAGCGCGTAATGCAGAAAATGCCGGCGATTCCGGAGCCGCAGGCCGCTTCAGAAGCGGTGGGACGACGGTTCAAGATCATTCGAAGTATTGGTAAGCCGTCTAGCTCTTCAGCAAAGAAGGGACTCGCGGAACTCTGGAATTATTTGAAGTGTAAGGTGTAAACAACGAAATATGACTCATCCGTCACCAACTCAAACGCTCACAACCGGACTTATCGAAGTCAACGGAACACAGCTTTATTACGAGGACACTGGTGGAACCGGCGAGCCGATTATTTTCAGCCACGCGCTTCTGTTAGACAGCAAACTGTTTGCTCCGCAAGTGGCTGTGCTGAGAAATTACTTTCGATGCATTTCATACGATCATAGAGGCCAGGGGCGTAGCGCAGAACACCGGTCCGACAAGATCGACATCGACCTGGTAACTGAAGATGCAGTGGCGCTGATAGAAAAATTGCAGCTTGGACGCGTACATTTTTGCGGACTTAGCATGGGCGGCTTTGTTGGAATCGGTTTAACCGCCAATCATCCACAGCTGGTGCGCTCCTTGACTCTAATCGGATCGTCTGCGGATGCGGAGCCTGATGAGAGCATGCCACAATACAAATTCCTCAATTTCATTGCTCGTTGGTTAGGACCAGCGTCCGTTGCGCGTGCCGTCGCTCCAATCATCTATGGACCGACCACGCTGAACGATCCGGCTCGCAAAGCGGACCGAATCGCATTAATCGATCACCTGAGCAAAAATCGGAGATCAACGTGGCGGGCTGTCAACGGCGTGATCTTCCGTCGGAGTCTTCGTGAAGAGCTTCCGAAGATAAAAGTGCCAACATTGATTGTTGTCGGTGAAGAAGATGTTTGCCAGCGTCCGTGCAGATCGGTGCGGCTTGCGGAGGCTATTGAGGGATCTGTGCTCCACGTGATTCCACGTGCGGGGCACGCCGTCACTGTAGAGCAACCAACTGCGGTCAATGAGATACTCTTAGATTTTCTAGAACGGCATGGGCGCCGAGATCCTATCGGATAGTCGCTCTTGTTGCAATCTTTCGAATCCGGATTGCCGATTGCACCAATGCGTTAAGTGCTGGTATCACTTCTTCCCAGTTGCGTGTTTTTAGTCCGCAATCGGGATTGACCCAGAGCCGCTCAGGCGGTATCACATCTAGTGCTCTCTTGAGCATGTCGTCGATCTCCTCGTCGGAAGGAACTCTGGGGGAGTGAATGTCGTAGACTCCCGGTCCGATTGAGTTGGGATACCCGCACTCTTTCAATGAGTCCAAAAGATCCATTTGAGATCTGGCAGCTTCGATTGAAATTACATCCGCATCCATCCGCGCGATTGAATCGACCATATCGCCGAATTCGGAGTAGCACATGTGAGTGTGAATCTGTGTTTCATCCGACACGTTGCTGGTGGCAAGCTTGAAGCAGTTAACAGCCCACTTCAGATAATCATTGCAGTCTTTATTTCTCAACGGCAAACCTTCGCGAATTGCCGGTTCATCAATCTGCACGACGTTGATGCCGGCCGATTCAAGATCCTTGACTTCGTCTCGAATTACAAGCGCCAACTCTGTGCATGTTTTTTCTCTGGTTTGATCGTCGCGGACGAACGACCACTGCAGGATAGTGACCGGGCCGGTGAGCATTCCCTTGACCGGCTTTTTCGTCAGGCTCTGAGCGTACTTGGCCCACTCGACCGTCATTGGAGCCGGTCGTGAAACTGCTCCGTAGATTATTGGCGGTTTTACATATCGAGAACCGTAGCTCTGAACCCAGCCATGTTGAGAGCTGGCGATTCCGTTGAGCAGATCTGCGAAGTATTCGACCATATCTGTTCTCTCCGGCTCACCGTGGACAAAGACATCCAGTCCGATTTTTTCCTGGATGGCGATGTTGCTCTCGATCTCTTGCTGCATGGCAGCTTCGTATTCTGCCTTGCTCAGCTTATTCGCTTTGAAATTCTTTCTAGCTTCTCGAATCTCCTTTGTCTGCGGAAAGGAACCGATTGTAGTGGTTGGTAACTGGGGCAGCGCGATCTTCTGTTGTTGAAGTTTGTAGCGGTTTGAATAGACGCTGGCTCGTTGAAACATATCGGGCGACACTGACTTCAAACGCTTCTCCACCGCTTCGTCGTTGCGAATGATGCTCTCTTGTTGAGAGGCTATCAGCCGGCGATTCTCTTCCAGTAGTGTTTGTACTTCATTGAGCCCAAGGCAAAGAGCGTCTGTGATTATCGATATCTCGCCAATCTTCTGGTTGGCGAACGCCAGCCAACTCTTCACCGTCTCGTTCATCGAGCTCTCTAACGTTACGTCGATAGGCACATGCAATAGTGAGCAAGATGGAGCAACTATCAGCCTTTCCGGGCCAATCTTCTCACCTATATCTTCCAGCATTGTGATCAATCTGCTGAGATCGGATCGCCAGATGTTGTGACCATCGATGACTCCGGTGGACAGCAACATATGTTTGGGCAGTTCCGTTACTGCAGTGGCAAGATCGCTTGACCCATTAACAAGATCCAGATGAATCCCATTCACTGGCAACTGCATAGCCAGTGTGAGATTCTCAGCCATTTCCGAAAAATATGACGTGAGCATTATCGATAGATTTGACGTTGCTAGTTTTTTATATGCTGCTCTAAAGTCTTCTGAACTATCCGGCTCTAAGTCTGTCGCCAGGATTGGCTCGTCGAGCTGGACCCATTCGCAACCAGCATTTTTGAGTTTCGATAGTACCTCACAGTAGACTTCGACAAGTCTATCCAACAGCAACGGTTGTTTTTCTTTCGAAAACCCTTTTGCTAAATTGAGGAATGATACCGGTCCTAGTATCACGGGGCGAGTCAAGATACCGAGAACTTTTGCCTCAAGAAACTCATCCAGGTACTTGGTCGAAGCAAGATTGAATCTTTGGTTGTCGCTCAGCTCTGGGACAATAAAATGGTAATTCGTGTTAAACCACTTAGTTATCTCCATAGGTTGGGTTTGAGTCTTTTTCCCATTGTTGCCAGTGGTTTTAAGCAATCCCCGTGCCATCAAAAAGTAGGTTTGCAAATCTACTAGCTTTCCTTTCCACTGAAATCTTTCCGGAACAGCTCCTACCATCGCGCAAGTATCGAGCACGTGATCATAGTAGGAGAAGTCGTTCGACGGAATGAAATCGATGCCTGACTGTTCCTGCAGCTTCCATGCGCCGTTCCTGAGTTCTTTACCGACGCCGGACAGTTCCTCTTCCGTGATTTTGCCGTTCCAAAATCCTTCGAGTGCCGTTTTGAGCTGTCGTTTTGCCCCGATTCGTGGATATCCTAAATTTGCTGCATAAACCATTTTTATTTCCTCACCGGTAAAGAGTTTTTAGTAAGGTCGACAGGTTTGTTGCTTTCATCAACAGCCACCAGCACAAATCGACCTTGGGCACAGAGCAGGCGTTCGCCGGACAATAGATTCTCAGCGAACAGGTCCACAGACACTGTAACTGACGAGCTGCCACGTTTGACGATGCGCCCAATTAACTCGACTAGCTGACCGTTTTTCACAGGCGCTTTGAAATCAACTCTCTCTGAACATGCTGTTACCATCGCTTTTCGCGCAAATCTTGAAGCGGTAACAAATGCGCTTTTGTCCATGAGCTCAAGCGCGTGTCCTCCGAAGAGGGTGCCGTAATGGTTGGTCTGATTAGGGAAAACCATCTCAACCATGCGGGTTTCGAAATCTTCATTCACTTCATCATTCATGCGATCTCCTTAAAAACAAAAAGTCCCTGACTCTCGACCAGGAACTAGATCTCGTATGAATGGCAGCAGCTGCCTGTTTTCATAGAAATTTCCCTCCTTGCCTCGAAGAGGTAACCTCGGTTGTGGTATTCAGGTGGGTAGTCTGGCTTGCAGTGGTCTGCTCACAGTTGCGGGACAGCGGTGGTGTTTCACCACACTTCCCCCACCAGATCGCGTTGCGATCCCTTTATTTGCTGAATACAGAGTCAGTTTTGTAGTAATGTCCTCCCCTTTGTCTGCGACATTATAGGCCGCTGGGTGCGACTGGTCTAGATGGAAAAATGAGAAGCTGGGAATCTTTGTGGAATTCCTGAGAACTGCCATACCGCTGAATCGGCACTCTGTCTCAAATTTTGGGCGACAGTTATTTCCATGATCGCTTTCCAAACAATCGTCACGATTTACTCACATTGGATCGAATCGCTTCAATACTTCAGACTGAGAATCGTTGAAAGAACGCGTCAAAATCGGTTTAGCGATCCTTTGCTCCTCTGGTGGTACCAAAGTGATTGTACGGAATAATTATGAGCTCGTCGTACCACCCCAGCAATACGTTGGCAATATATTTCTGTTCCTTGATTAGCTTTGTATCCGCTGTCGTGATGGCTACTGGTTTCTTCAAGTCAGGGAGTAACTTCTGCAGGCCTTCCGGCGACTTACTGTAGGTGCTGTTAACGACAACAGTTCTTGTCTCGTATCCTCGGTCTCTCAAAACCTCGGCGGCTACTTGATAGTCTGGATCATCATTAGCTTCCAGATGCAAACCGCCTACGAGAAAAATTACCTTGTTATTCTTATCCGCTTTCAGTATTTCTTCTATACCATCTGCCATTCTCGCGTCACGTTGCAATTCACCCTTCGAACGATCGTCCACCGCGACGATCGATAATCCGGCTTTTCGAACTTCTTGCAGCAGCTCGAGATAGTCATCGTAGTTCAAGATCCCGGGCAATTTGCTTCTGTCGAGCTCACCGGTCTTCATGAATTCGTCGAGCACCGGTTGCAGAGTAGGCGGACCTTCAATTGCGAAGTGGGTTGCACCAGCTTTCTTCAACTCCGGTATCATCGATTTGAGCAGGACACGAGCTTCGTTGCCCTCCTGATGGGTGTCGCCATATCCGAGAACGCGACAGCTTTTCATGAGCTCTACCAACCGAGTTGTCGGATCCTTGCCGAACTTTTTCACTTCGTCCCGGATACCATCGAGTTCCTCAGGCAGCTCTCCGAGTGCCTTCTTCATCGATTCAAGCTGTTTATCGGTTAGATTACCGGGGATGTATTCTGTTGATGGTGATGCAGGTGGAGCGGAAAAACCAGGAAGCGGAGTGAATGACACAAAGTCCATCGCAGTGTCTAATCCAGCACGTCTTCCTTTGTCGGAAAACATTTGCGGATCGGTGCAGGCTGACAATAGATTGAGATTGCCGTAAGTGCGAGACCCGCCGAATTGCTCAGGCACAAAATCAGCTTCAGTTGCGATAGTCATGTTCGAATCCTCCCATCACCTAGAGGATACAAGCGACTCTAACAGTTTTTGATCTCGTAATCACGAATACTTTCTGCGTGATTACGCAGTATCGTTAGGTCCAATCGGGCTTTGGATAGTTGCCCAAAGCGTGAGCTCATGGAGAGTCGCATGAATTGCGAAGTTAAAAGCGCACCCACTGGATGCGCTTCGAAGATTCTGTGCATGTCGTGCGGACTAATCGTTGATTGGACATCCAGCCTGGTCGCAGGTAAGTGCAATGTATTCGTTGTAATCTTTGGCTGCATTCTTGCGATCGCCAATCTCTGTTCTCACCCGTGCGCGCTCGAGTAGTACATTCGCCGACATCGAGGAGTCCAGCTCCAGCGCTATCGAGAGATCGTTGATTGCTTCGGCTTTCATGCCCAGGTCGCTCTTGCACGCCCCACGCAGAGCATGGGCCCATGAGAGGAACTGAGCAGAGTGACCAAATCGGACGGCCCGATCACAATCTTTTAGCGCCTGAATGTTGTCGCCAATACATCTTTTAGACTGCCCACGATTAACATAGGCTGAGGAGTGCCGTGGATTCAGAAGAATAGCCTGGTCGTAACACCAGATCGCGCCCCGAGCATCTCCGGTCATTGACCGCTCGAAACCGCAACTGTTGAATACGTCGGCTGCTTTCTCGCAAATCCAAACGCCTGATAGGATGCCGATAACGGCGCAAATAGTGAGGATGTGAATTGGAGTTTTCATGACCCCATGATACCTATGGGGGGATATTTCGTATATCGTGATCCCCGCATGGGGAGATTAAGAATCGAATGTTAGGCAAAAAAGTTCGTGAAATCGTGCTGTGACTCTGTTTCCAGTGTTAAAACCTGATTTCATCTTTACCTGTGCAGGTCTAACGTTTATTTCGGAGGAACAGTTGAGGCTAAGTGCTCCCGGCGTCCGATTTCAAATCATACTTGTTGCCCACTCACTTTGTTTCGCCTTCTTCCCAGTCTTTGCTTGATTCCGTGCTGGATTCTGAGCTAGTTGCTGGGTTTGCTTTTGGGCTAGTGGCAGTGTTAGCTTCCGTGCTACTGGTTGTGCTGGCTTCCGTGCTGAGTTGACCACCGGCTTTTTCACCTTCTATTGCTTTCTCTTGCTTCGCAACCTCACTTTTGGCTGCGACAATGAGAATGGCGTCTGTAATCAGATCTCTGCAGACTACCAGAATAGCAATTACGATAATCAGACCAGGCCAACTCCTCAGAATCTCCCCAACATCGAAGCTGGCTCCTTTCTTGGGAGCTTCAATCACTGCATCATATTTGGTACCACAAAAGCGGCAGGATGAGAAGCTTGTTAAATCCTTTTCTTTGCACTTCGGACATCGCTTTGTCGTTTCTTCTGACATGATTCAGTTCCTTATTGCGTGGCGTGCGCCACATAATATTTTTCGTCTGACATACTCACATTCGGCTGATTCGAAAATCACTCGAACAGTTAGTTGGTAAGAAAACAATTTGCTTTGTTGTTTTAGATTAACACAACATCGGAAAAACAAGTAGCGGTCAGTGAATAGGTCGTCGCAATTTTTTGCACCGCTGGATTCGGACACAACTCGATGTCAAAGACTGCGATGGTTTAACGCCTCAAGCGAAGGCTCTCTATCACAAGCAACATCCGGAAGTCGAGCTTGTTGAGTAATTACAGGCGCTCTTTCGTTGTCGTGATTACTTGGATAATCAGCTGCGCCTTTATGCAATAATCGCGAGCGTTTGCACACGGTTTTTATTGATGGTTTGGAGACGACCCGGAAAACCAGCAATTCATCAGCCTTTCCGAAGACGAGAGAAAGTTGGTGTCGTTATTGACGGTCAGGTTTTGATCAGGTTCGTTGTTGGACACTCCAGGAAGTTTCTATTGGAGGTTTTACAACCATGCTAGATGGACATACAGGCTCCGCACCAGGAGCAAAGAGTTCATTCCCCTGGCTCGATTTCAGCGCCGACAACGGCGCGAACTCCGGAAGCGACAATACTGTGAGTCGCAACGTCACCGACGAATCGTCAAACGAAGTAAGTTTGTTCGACAGTATTATGGAGCAGATGAAGAAAGTCTCGGCTCCTGACCTAAGCCTGGACGATGACTTTGAAATAGAGGAGATTGCGCAGGATAACAGGACTCCTCCCCAGCCACCGGAGATTGTGTCGATACTTCAATACATTCCGGTCGAGCGGATAGCATCCTTGAATGAATCGCAAATTCGATCGTTGGACCCCAGGGAGTTCTCCACTTTGAGCGCAGATAAGCTGCAGGCTCTTAGACCGGCACAGTTAGCCTGGTTAAGTACAGCTCAGTTGCAGGCTCTGCGAGTCAACGACTTTAGACCTGAGCAAATTGCTTCACTTGCGCCGGCACAAGTGAAGAGTTTTTCTCCAAGCCAAATTGCGCAGCTGGAACCGGCGAAATTTCAAAGCATGACGACTCAACAGTTAGAAGCACTCACCGCCGAGCAGCTTAGCCGAGTCGATCCAAAAAGTTTAGAGGCTCTTAGATCCGAACAGCTTCATGCGGCAGTCCACGATCGGCAGTCTGCGCTCACGACAGAGCAACTTACTGGTCTTTCAAGAGATCAGATGGAGGCTGTGACAAAAGACCTGCTAGTTGGAAGGCTCACAATTACCGAGAATAAGAATCTTTCTTCGGAGACATAGCGAAGATTGGCGACAGGCTACATAAAAAGATAGCT
>CAZISK010000150.1:0-11884 GCA_964541355.1 uncultured Candidatus Obscuribacterales bacterium | reverse complement strand
ATTGGCTTGTGAAAGTATACAAAGCCCAACTCGAACGAGACTACGTTCGAAAGCTTGAACAAGACCAAGGAAAACCTTACCTTGAGATTCCAGAGAAAGTGCGCGTAGAGAGTTACAAGAAGTTCGAGCAAGACCGAGACAAACAATTAGCCCTCTTCGAGAAATGTCTCGACGATGAGGAGCGGTACCTTGTCAGCGTTCTCGAAGATCTCAGAAAGAACAATAAATCAGAAACGGATCTCACGCCAACAGAGCTCGACGGGATCTGGTCAAAGATGCAGCAAACGAGATTCTCGTATCAACGTCTCGTCGATTGGGTCCGAAAAGACTCACTTCCAGAAGCGCTCGACATAATGGAGAGGTGGAAACTCCCTGTTCCACCTGGTTGTCCTCTGGAGGCGCCTCGAGACGTTAACGGCAACTTTATACCTGTGGCCGGTGCCAGGCATTTTTTGAAGTCGAGTATCGACAGACTTAACTTAGACTTCGATCGACTACCAAACTTTCAGACCGTTGAACGACTGAAAAAGACTATGGATTGGTGTAACAACCTTAAACGGAAAGATTACGATCTTCAAATTCAACATGACCTGACGGTGGTCATTCCGGCAATGATCAAGGAAAGAGGATATCCGGAAGGTTGGCTCGACGAAAAGCAACAAGTTGGCGTCTCCGATGAAGCACGCCGAGATGCGCTATTCAAAATGATCGCGTATTGCGACACAATTCGAGAATACTCTGAGATGATGTTGCTCTGTCGATACGTAAAGAATGTAGGCTGGCCGCCGTGTGTCACACCAATTAAGAACGACA
The DNA here is from genome assembly GCA_964541355.1 of uncultured Candidatus Obscuribacterales bacterium. Classification (GTDB taxonomy): domain Bacteria; phylum Cyanobacteriota; class Vampirovibrionia; order Obscuribacterales; family Obscuribacteraceae; genus JADYXR01. The sequence continues at coordinate 11,071 of CAZISK010000150.1, read as the reverse complement.
AAGGTGTTGTCGTGAGGCTCGACTACAACTGGCCCAAACAGATCTCATTCCTGGCAGACGGGAATGAGAATCTCCAACGAGATCTCGAACACTGGCTGAAGACCGATGGCAAGCGATTCGACGACGAGATGCAAAGACTGGCAGACACCAACCCTACGAACCGAGTTTTTTATGGCAACGTCCCGTTCAAAGGATTTGCATCGTACGACAAAAATGGGCAATTGGACGACATCCATGATACCGATGGCGATGGCAGGAAGAAAATCAACCTGCTTAAATACGACTTCTCGGTTAAAGAAAATGACGATGGTACTTATACTGTCACCACGGAGTGCCAGGCTTGCGATTCAGACTGGTACAACTATCTGGACCTCGGAGCCGAAAAGGTAGGGCAGGCCAAGACAAGGACTATGACCCTCAAAAAAGGCGATCTAGTCCCTATGATCAACCATGTAGGCAAATTCCGAATGGTTCCGGTAGAAGACCTTAAGGCCACTAAGGCCTGCCAGGTCGTTACGTTGATGACATCGAATTTCGTTACCGCTCTATTCGACGCTTCCATTTTAATTACAGGAGCTGGAGGTGCAACCGTAGCGCTTTTCGCTGGTAGGCTCGGCGCTCGAGCTGCCGCCGCCGGTTTTTGTCGTGGCATGCTCGGAGGCAGCGGCTTTTTCCTTACAAATTCTGAAGTAATGACCAAAGATTGGGGGAAGACGGCACATCAAGTTCGTTCGTACGCAATTCTGACCGATGTGAGCAAATCGCTGTTTTTCGATCCATTCAGAAAGGCATCAGCTTCATACAAAGCGGCTGCCGTGGAAGGGATAGCAAAGGCGGAATGGAGACTATTCAAAGGAGCCGGCAAAGCTGGACTTGGCATTGAGAAAGTAGCGGAAAGTAAGCCATATCAAAGATTCATGCTCGGTGCGGAGTCACTCTTCATCGGCATTATGGGCAGAGAGTTTTATTTGAAACACATCGATCCGGATGGAGAACGCATGACAGCATCCGGTGCAGTCAATGAGAAGAAACCATTTAAAGATTCAAATTATCCGCTGTTCGGTCACTTGATCTTAGGCCGGCAGCCACGGTTGGAAGGAGATCAGCCGCTGACACTGCCGGCGTTGGTGATAGCCGACCGAGTTGGTAGATTCGCACTCGCGAATGATTGCCTTAACAAGATACAACAGACGAGCAAGAATCCGAATGAGGTTGTGCGCGTAAAAGAGATTCAGGACCGACTCAAAGAATTTGCCAATTTAGGGAGCGACACTCAAGCAAAACAACGTGCTGGACTTATCCTATATCTGACATGTATCACCGAGTCGGACAAAGACACACCGGCGGTGAGAATGGCTGCTCTGATGGCACTGTATGCAATATCAACCAGCGATCAAGAGCGTCACGATGCGCTCAAGTTTAGAGCGGAGCTATCGAAGAAGCCGTTCGATCCGAATACTGTACACACAACGCCGGCAAACATTCTCGACGCCTGCGCACGTATGTGCGAACCGCCTGTCCGTCTGATGGCACTCGAAATGCAGCTTCGCATGGAGATTAAGGACAGGGGTCCATTGCATATGGCAAAAAAACTTCAGGGAATGCTCGCCGATAACTCAACCGATGAAGCAACGAAGATACGATCGATCGAGTACCTGGCACGAATCACATTCGGTCTCTACCTATTCGAAAATCGATACCTCAAAACCCTCAAGCCCGAACAACTGTCGGCATATGTTAAGGCCACCTTCGGTTGCAGCCGGGTCGATCTGCAACTATTCTTGACGGAGCTAGCCGGCAATAAGAGCCAGTCTCCCAATGTTAGAGTCATGGCCGCGATGGCGCTGCTCTCGTTGAACAATTCAAAGGGCAAAGCATTCGACAGCGGTCTCAACGATCTGACCAAAGCCTACGCAGATCCCAACAACTTCGCGAAGAGCCAGATTTCTTATCTTCAGACTGTAAGCAGTGAGTCGAAAGACCCGGTCAAGCGAATTGAGGCTACCGCGATCCTGATGAATCTAGAGGAGTTGGGTGGACTTTCCGACGGAGCTTCCAGAAGCAAGCGCCTCATGGAGATCTTTGATGCATGCCTCCAGAATATCTCCGATCCCAAAGTCAAGGACAAAGTTGCGAATATCCGGGCGGCTGCAGAAGCGATATCGCTAATGAGAAAGGAAGACTTTGAGAAGCTCAGCATCGATCAAAAGAGATCAATTATCAACGTCCTGCGAATGTCCGAGCAGCCTGGTCTATCTATTCTGAAGATTCAGATCTTGCAGAAGGCGCAATTCCTTGCCGGCGGAGAGCTGAGAGACGAACTGGAGTCGGCAATCCTAGTACTGATTACACCAAACACGGATAAAACCACTGCGTCTAAACCTACTCGCGCCCTTGACGAAACCACAAGGATTGAAGCAGTAAAAGCTCTTGGAGCTGCCGATCTAAAGTCAGTAAGGACGGTCGCAGTCCTGAAAGTCCTGGCGTCGCCCAGCCCCGAACCAAAGATACCACATGTGGAGTCATGTTCAGAGGTCCGTCTGGAAGCGCTTTACGGATTGCTAAAACTTGATCCGTATTCGTTTCGTGATATCACCGATGCCGCCAAAGATCTTGAAACGGATATGACCATTCGATCTGTTACAGAAGCATTTAGGGCAATGCGAATTTTCTCCGTGCGAGACGGGTCCACACGAGACCGACTGTTCGCCCTGGCCATGTCGCTCAACGGCACGGAGCAGGGAAACTACCTGAAGGTAGGAGAGGCCACGCTGGGGAAAATCACAGACGGCTTCATGGCTATTCCTGCGATGGCAAGCGTAAAGGTTGGTGACATCCCAGCAGCAAGGCTGACCTGGACAGACATCCAGGACTTCCTAAAATGCGGGAAGCTTCCGAAGCTGACCCAAGATGAAGTATTCAAATTGCTCGGACCGGGGGCTATTCTGAATTTTAATACTGACACACTCGAATTTGAAATCCTGGTGCCTGCCATTCCGATAATGCAACCGATAGACAATCCGGAGCGCATGAAATACCTGGAACAAAATCTGTTCGAAAAAGCACTCGTTGGAGACGACAAGGATGCTTTCGAACAGGCCGTGTTTTTCTTGCTGTCCAGAGTATCGAAGAACACCAAGATGGACTGGTTGACGTCAGACACGCAACGCGCGGCGATCCGAAAGAGAGCTACAAAGTTCGCCATCGATCTGCTCGATGCAAACGGACCCAACCTGGTTCGCGATGTAACAATAGAGCGCGTCCGGAACATCATAAATGACCCGAACCATGATCCAGAACTTCGCCTTGAACTGCTAAAGGCGCTGGACAGATATGTTGAACGCAACAAACATCGCAACAAAAACCTGGAAAGAGATCATGCGGAGTTCCTCTCCACGCTCCTCTTACTTGATCTGAAGATTATCGAGAATTCGAATCTGCCGACGAGAAGCGTTTTCCGGAAAGAAATTTTTTCGCAAATGGCGAAGTATTCTTGTCTGAGCACAATAGAGATGCTCGACATCGTATCCCTGTCAAACCTACCAATGAAGGAGAACGCAGCTCAGCTTTTGTACGAATTGAGGGACAGCGTGAAGTGCTTCCACTCGAAAGCCACTCCCTCAACAATCAACGACCGCGCATTGCTCGCAGATCGCATTTTGCGAGACTTCGAAAAAGCCGAGGATTGTCAGACTATAGTTACAACCATTTTTGAATGTACGAAAGATCGGCCCATTCTGGCAGACGATCCACGCCTGGTCAGTCTGAGGCTTGCACTCGGCGCAAAGGGCGTGGACATAAAATACAAACAGAAAAAATTCAGCGTTAGCGAAAACAAGGTCAACATGGAGGACCTGAGTGTCACCATGAACGGTGCCGAGATGATACGGCTAGCGGCGGTCTTGGTCGTGCTTCGTCCAGAGAATACCGGATTTACGCTCTTCGACAAGATTGATGCATTGACAGACTGCTTGCGCCTCAGCATCGACGGAAAGGAGAACGGCTACCGCAGAGATGCATATGACATGTTGATGGCACAGATCAAAAATGGCGACGAAATAGCAACCGCAACCTTAGCCTTACTGCTATTAGATGCCTTGAAAAAATCTGAAAGCAAAGAAGTAATTGATAAAGCTACCGAACTGCTGCTGCGGATACTACCTTCCGATCGCTCCACCGTTGCTCTTCCGGACGGTCGCAAACTTGAATTCAACAAACAGGGACTCACGACGACAATTGAGGAAACCAAAGATGGAAAACTTCTGCGCGCTGGTTTCGCTTCTCAATCAGGCGTCAAGCGAGATTACACATCCTTGAAAATGATCGAGTTCAAGTACTCTACTGGAGATCGTCGGCTAGATCTCGCGACCCTGATCCTGTCTCAAGATGGCAAAGGCGATCTAAAGCCAACACCTCAAGACAAGATGGCAGTAATCGAGACTCTGGTGAATTCAGCTCAGGCCTTCGGCCTGCACGAAAACAAAAGTATCAAGCACCGCATGGATTACATTAAGTTCCTGAAGAACCAATTGTACGTCGATGGCGATTTCGGGAGAAGAGCAAATCTGCCGTTCATGGACAAAGCCACGATGGATGCGGTCGAGCGGAAGATTATCATAGCTCTTACTGATTTGGTGTTAGACGGCGATCCTGAAGCGAAAGCTATGCTTCTTGAGATGGCTAAACATAACAGAACAAAAGTAATGGAGTGCATCATGTATGCCATTCCATATTCATATCGTTTGCCGCCAGACATTGCAGAGCTGCGCGTTAACCAACTCCAGTTCCACATTGACTGTTTCGAAGAAGGTGTCGATGATTTAGGACTGAGGATTGCCGGTCGTGGGAAGATTGATCCGCAAAAGTTCGGTACCCATCCACCTGGACCCGATCACATCAAGATCGGAGCCAGTCTTGAAAAACTCCCTAAGGAGTTCGATGGTTCCGCTCGACTGTCAAGTCCCTTCTATAACGAGATCCTCCTACTCACAATGCCAAAGGAGTTCGGGCAGCCGGCACCGAAAATTGCAACTCCGGTTCTTCGACAAAAGTTAATGGAACGCTACCAGGTTGTTGATGTGAAACAGATGGAGGTCTGGCTCGACCTGATGCTGGACGTAGCGAAACAAGGAAATATGGAATTGACAAGCGACGAGTGTGCCATTATGGCTGGTGCATATCTGGAAGCCTCTTCCGCTCTGATGACGAGCAAACCCAATGAGCCGATTCCGCGATTTGCCTGCCTGGAACGCTTTCCAATCAACGAGGTATTGAAGGAACTCGGCAAGATCGATAACAACAAAACCAAACTGATTCTGTTGGATCCTCTGCCTCCCTCAACTCTTTTCCCACGACTGTCGCTGGAAGACGGTCTAAGACAAGCCGCGAAGAGAGCCTCACAACACCAAAACCCTCAAGTGAAAGAGATCTACAAAAAGGTAAAATTGGCGCTCGGTGACGCCGACCTGATGTCGAAGTTCATTCAATTCCACCGTTCAAGAGGACACCACTACGTCGCCGATCTTCCTGAAGAGCCGCGTGAGGCATACAAGGAGATGTCAGACAAATTACTCGACGCGGTAAGGACACGATCGGCTTTACGTCCTCAGCTCAGTACGCTCACTAACCTATACAATTTCATGGATTCGCATCAACTGTACTTGGACACAAAATCCTTCATCGACATCGCACCACCCGAAGTGCTTTTGAAGATGACGAACGATCTTATCGGCATCGGTTTTCCAGGTGCAGATGAACTCGCATTTCGAGCGGCGATCAGAATACTCAAAACTGGTGACGAAGCTCAGCAAAAACAAGCAGATGAATTGCTGAAGCAGTGGATGAAAGATCCTAAAATCGATAAAGTTCGTCGCAAGGAGAGTCTCAAGCGAGCTTTTGCTGATGTCACCACAAATGGTGACGAGACCAATGCGAAACTGATGGAATGGAAGAATCAGGCCGAACGTCGCGGTGAATTCACTGATTTCCAACTCGCGTTGAGAGAATTCAGCCTGGAGGGTCTTGCCGACCTGCGCAAGAAGTTTCTTGCCAATGACACGAAGCCCGATCAACCCGTAGTATGCGAATTCCTGAAAATGTACACAGAAGCTCTTTCGCACAATTATGCAGCGATTGAAGGAATGCTCGATGACTTACTTGAATTCAGGAACGTCGACCGACCGAAAGATTTGTGGAAAGCAATCATCCCATACCTGCTGCACGATCGAAAACTCGTCGAGCTCACGATCAAAAAGCTGAAGGAGAAGAACAGATATCCGGACATCGTCGAAGAGCTCAGCGAATGTCTGAAGAAGCAAACAGCAAATCGATGATTTCATGAGTCGCTTGTCGGGCGTTGCCGATAAGAAGCTCGTTCTGGCGGAGATAAAGCACCGCAGGATTACCGGCAGGTCATCGGCTGTCGTCTGTTCGCGCTCTTGATAGCGTGTTCGATCGAATCAGCGAAGAATTCGGCGGTGTTCGGGTAGAAGCACAACCATAGCGATGGCTCTACGAGTTCGAACTCGATGAGCATCGGCTTGCCGTCATCGGCGTGAATGAGGTCAATCCGGGCGTATAGTGGCGGCGGCAAGAACATTTCATCTGATTCTTCCGCGCTCAGATCGGCACCGCCTGTGACGGCATCCAATGCAGGCAATCTATTCGGGTTCTTTTCATGTTTGCGAACCAGATCGCTAAGTACAAGCATCGCTCTTTCGGCAAGCTCGAGCTCCGCAAAGGTGACTTCCACCGGCATCTCGCCCGCTTCACCGCCTGGCATTAGCTTTTGAAAAGCCTTTTTTCTCACGGTGTGGCAATATCTGCCATTGACGAATACCAGGGATCTCTCGCCCCGAACTTTCACCGATGCAAGAAATGGTTGCACCATTACGTCCACGGTCAGCAACAGTTCTTCGGTATGTTTGACAGCCGCATCGAGGTTGTCCTCTTCTACCAACATCACGCCACTGGTGGAGAGTCCGACAGCCGGTTTTACAATCAATTTCCTGGCGGGCTGCGCTTGAAGCATGGCAGCCAGTTTTTCTCTAACATCCACGCTGCTGAATCTGTACAGCCACTCGGTCGGGACGATGCTGATACCAGCTTCGGATAAATCTCGTAAATAGGATTTATGGCAGCTCCACCGGACGTAATTAGGTCGATTGAGAAGCTCGGTGACGCTCGAGACACGATCGACCCAATCCATGAACTGGTCGAACTTCTGGTGATAATCCCAGGTCGACCGGATAATGGTGACACCGGCTTGAGACCAGTCTACGGACGGGTCATCCCACACCGCAATCTGACACCTATAGCCGCGGCTGGTGAGGATGTCCAGAACAATCTTGTCATCAGGATCAAGATTTGGAAGTTTTGTATAGGTGACGAAGGTGCAATTTGTCATGAGATTTCGCTGCAATCTTATGGTAGAGAGTATATAGGCAAGAAAGTATACAGGTTTGGCGTTGTCGGATTCCCTTGATGGCCTCTGATTTAGAAAGCGAAGATCCATCCCTCAACGATTTGTCGGAGCTCCTCGACCTGGACGATGTTTCGGTCCTCAAGCTCGGCTGTTTGTTCGCGCAACGCTACCTGGTTGAAGAGCGACTGGGTTACGGAGGCATGGGCTGTGTATACCGCGCTACTGACAACCAGACGCACCATACCGTCGCGCTCAAGGTCTTGCATTCCACAATGTTATCAGACGCCGGCGCTAGAAGGCGATTTATCAGGGAGGGGAGAGCCTCTATCGCGCTGCGGCATCCGCATATCGTTGAGGTCACGGACTTTTCAATTGCCACCGACGGGCTTCCTTACATGGTTATGGAGTATCTGGAGGGTCAAAGTCTCGCGGATATTCTCATCAAGACCGGTCCCTTGACCATGGCGCGCTTTATCACGAGCTTTTCGCAGATTCTAAGCGCATTGACCCACGCGCATGAACAAGGCATCGTGCATCGCGATATAAAGCCAAGCAACATCATGTTCGTGCCTACCAGTCGCGGACGTGAAAACGTGAAGCTGGTCGATTTTGGAGTGGCCAAACTGGTAACGGACACGGGCGGTACGCAAGAGTTGACCGTTCTGGGAGAGTTAATCGGTAGCCCATGCTACATGAGCCCGGAGCAGTGTCAGGGAGACGACGTCGATATCAGATCCGATCTTTACTCGCTCGGATGTGTAATGTACGAGGCGCTGACCGGTGTTCGGGCTTTCCGAGGCGGCAGCTCTTTAAGAATCATGCACAAGCAAGTGCATGAGATGCCGCCACCCTTCTCGAAAGTATTTCCCGACCATGCAATTCCAAAGTGGCTTGAGCAGCTCATCTTCAGGACATTGGCGAAAAACCCGACCGAGCGCTACGCTAGCGCCCACGCATTGAAGATCGAACTTCTTGACGGCAGATTTCATCCGGAGGAAGAGAGCACGGCCGCTCACTTTGCGGTGCTACCCTGGGAGAGTTTGAGAGGGACGCAGTTTGACGATACGCTGTCAGGTTCATTCCAGGTATTGCCGAAAACGACACCGGTCGGCATCACGACTAACGAAAGGGTGGGGGCAGCATCGACACTGGCGGTTGGCACCATCTCTAATCCGCAAGTATTCAAGTCTTTCAATTGGGCGGTGCTGAAACTGCTCAACGACAGCGGCCTCCTGGCGGATGATGATCTAAATAACGCACGGGATTTTCAAGCGCACAACGGCGGAGACATGACGAAAATTCTGGTGCTGCTTGGAAAGATCGACAATCACCTTCTTGTCGCCGCCCAGAGAGCCCAACACCTGCTTGAGCTCGGCGAAATCTCACAGGATAGGGCTTTAGCCCTTCTTGCTTATTGTCAGAAAACCGGTTTAGGATTGGATAAGGCGGCGAAGGAGCTGTTGGATAAGAAGTAAGACTGCTATCATGCTTTAATGCAGCCGATGCATGGTCAAGTCTCCAGGAAACCAAGATATTTGCAGGACTAAGAGGAGCGCTCGATGTTTAGCCGTTTAATGAATGTGATCAAGGGATTGCTAAATCAAGGAATTAGCAAGGTTGAAACTCCGGAGATCCTGGCAGAACAAGCTCAAATGGAGCTTGAGGGCACGCAGAAGAAGCTGAAGGAAGCTTTGATCAGCTCTCTAACCGCCGAGAAAGGGTTGGAGCAAAAGCTTCAGAAGGATTCTGAAGAGGTTGCATTGTGGCAAAAACGCGCTGAGCTGGCCATCCAAAAGGGAGATGATGCATTAGCAAAACAGTGCCTGCAGAAAAGGCAGGAAGCCGAGCAGGGTCTGGCAAATCTGCGCAGTCAACTCGAATCACAAAAATCGGCCACGGCAGCCCTGCGAGAGAAGACGTCAGAACATGACGCAAAAGTCCGGGATTTTCAGGCGAAGAAAAAGGACATCGTTGCCCGTGCTCACGCCAGCGAGGCAACGGCCAAAGCCAACGAGATACTGTCCAGCACCGGTTCGGGTGGCGGTCTCGATAAGATAGAGGAGAAGATCAGGCAGACAGAGCTTCGCAACGAGGCGATGGCCGATCTTCGAGGAGATAAAGGGCTGGACGAAAAGATTAAAGAGCTGGACGCTGCCTCGGATCTTGACATGGAGCTTGCCGCGTTAAAGCAGAAGGTACTGGAAGGACCTTCGCACAGCCCCAGATTGATCGAGGTTCATGAACAACCGCTCAAGGCTCTACCGGCGCCCAAAGAACAGCTCAAGGCGCTGCCGGGTCCCAAAGAAGAAGCGGTGACAGTTGAAGAGGTTGAGGAGGAGAAATAATCTTGCCTCCGCTCAGAACATACTGTACAGAGGGTATCCACGACCGACGTCCACAAGTATAAATGCGTGAATCTCGATTGATTATTGTTCAAACGAGCCCATAGTGGAACAAGGAATCAGCGTTGTTTTCAAATTCGCAACGGAAGTCCCAAAACAAAGTCATTGGGTGCCTTCTTGCAACGCTGATCTGTGCAGGGGTATTTGCTCGATGTATTGAAGTAAATCGACCAATCGTCTGGCACGACGAAGCCTATACACTGCTCGCCATATCCGGACATACCATAAGAGCGTCGCTGGCCGAATGGAAAAACAAAAGCAAAATCCAACCCTTGACGTTACGAGAGGTCTGCCAGAAATTTCAGGCACCCCATGGATCTTCACTCCGCAGTGTCAGCCTGGCACTGAGAGCGGATCAATCTGAGCATCCACCTGGATACTTTCAGGGCTTGTATGTATGGTGCCGATTATTCGGCACCACAATCTGGATCCAGCGAATGTACTCCGTCTTATTTGGAGTGCTTGGTTTGGCGGCTTTCTATTGGCTTGGATTGGCGTTGTTTAAAACTCGAAACACCGCATTGTTAGCCACAGCCATGCTGTCGCTATCCCCACTCCATATAGTGTATTCGGTGGAGCTCAGGGAGTATGGTGCGGGCTTTTTCTTTTTCTGTGTCTCCGGCGCCTGCTTCTTGCGAGCGTTACGGCTGAAGCGGTTGAGAGACTGGATTCTTTATTCTTGCAGTGTCGCCGGTGGTGTTTACTTCTCCTTTCTGAACGTGCTCGCAATCGGCGGACATCTTCTGTACGCCTCTATTCTTGCCGTTGTTCGGCGGAGTCCTGATAACGATTCGGTCAAGTGCTTACTCTTTTGTTCGTTAGCGGCAGCACTATCACTGGTGGCGGTCTCACCGCTCTTTTATAGCCTCTGGGAACACTGGAGCTCTGTCAAACTAATGCTTTATTGGGTGAACAATCAAACACCACTTTCGTGTCTGGTCAATGCCTGGCTATACTCGCCACTGTTCAACTGGATACTTCACCCGAAATTCTGGTTTGAAGGCCGTGATCCAGCCATCTTCGATGCTTATCGTCCGGTGCTTTACGTACTGTTCGTATTAGAGCTGTATTGCTGCTACTACCTGTACAAGAAAGCAGCATTGCAGTCGTTTTTCTTGCTCTCTATGTTCCTGGTTTTGGCAGGTTTTTTCTGGGGGCAGGACCTATTTATTGGTGGAATGCGCTCGACAATAGTTAGATACTTCCTGCCCATTCCGCTGCTGGCAATTTTTCCTGTTGCGTTCAC
>CAZISK010000149.1:0-11885 GCA_964541355.1 uncultured Candidatus Obscuribacterales bacterium | reverse complement strand
AATCTCGTCGAGCTCATCACTTACATTTTGATTGATACTCTTCGGATGAGAAGTTGACATCGCCTCGGGATCTTCGCCGGTCAGCATAAAGTAAAGACAACATCCGAAAGAATAAATGTCGCTTTGCTCAGTTGCCTTGCCTCGAAACTGTTCTGGCGGCACGTAGTTTCGTTTACCAACAACAGTTTTTGTTTCTTGACCTTCATTCTGTTCGGCAACATTGAAGTCAATCAAAGTAACTCTGTAATTGGCGCCAACAATCAGATTGGTCGGAGTAAAGTCTCTATGAAGGACGGGCGGCGCTTGTGTATGCAGGTACTTCAGAATTTCGAGGCATTGGCGGCTGATGTTGATCGCCTCCCGCTCCGGCAAAGGCCCCCTATCGGCAACCAGCTTTCGCAAAGTAGTCCCTTCGATAAATTCGAGAGCGATATACGCGTTCTTACCTTCGACAAAAATGTCGATGCATTTGACAATTTGAGGATGGTCGAGACGTCTGAGCATATCGGCTTCACGCTTCACGTTTTCCAGTGCTCGTGTGAGAATTTCCTTGCCGCCGCCTGTCGGTAGCGTGATTTGTTTCAGCACGACTACATTTTGTGGGTCGCTGTCTACGACCTCAGCAAGGAGAGTGGTTGAGAGTCCACCTATGGCGATCTTGTCTACAACTTTGTATTTCTCTCGGAGTAAACTTCCGGATGATGTTGATACCGAATTTGATGCGTGGCGGCTATTGAAATCTTCCAGCCACAACGCCGTGAACGATACGACATCGTCTTGAAGTCCGATCTGGTCGACTGTTGGATCGATTTTGTCGTTGCCAATAAAATGGTGAAGGCTGGAAATTAGCAGAGCCAGATCCTGCTCCCTTACGATTGAATTAATATCCAGTTGAATATCTACTTCTGTCTTTGATTGTCGGCGACCAATTATGTGCGGAATAATGAACGCAAATTTCTTTGCAGTCGAATCCAGCGACATCGTATCTACAGAGAGATTGATGGAAACCGATTCTGCACCAATTATTTGTGATGGTCTTCTATAAGCTTGGGCACTGGCATACTGTATCGAGTCCCACGGAATCCAGGGGCTGCTCCATTTCCAGACCGCGGTCACAGAGTGAAACCTGATACCACTTTCGCCGACTTGCACAGCGGTCGGGTTGAAAAACTGATATCGGGCTGAATAGATTAGTGAGGCATACAGAATTGCATAGAGTGGAACAAACCAGAACGGGGAAGAGATATAGTGCAGCAATCCCGGAATAGCCAGCACGACCCAGAGAACGGCAACGAAGAAAAGAAGGTTGCGAACAATGTTTTTTTTCATCGGAATTGCCGTACCGGCTGCGATCGCATCCAGGTTGGTTTTGTTGTGACGGAGCGTTGCTTTGAAGCTGCTGTAATGAATCATATGTTCGTGCTCTCCGGGAGGAACACCTGGCAAGCTTAGTTTGAAGTCCGGAGCTAACTTTCTCAACATGTTATGTGCCGCCTATAGCATCGAGCGCTCTAGCGCAGGACTGGTATCGTTCGCTCAGCTCGAGCTTCATACAGTTGGAGACAAATTCATCCAGTGCTATGGATACGGATTCATTACTGGTGCGTGGACTCGACTCTTCGAGTGGTATCGGATCTTCACCGGTCAGTAAAAAGTACGCAGTCGCACCTATTGCGAATACATCGCTCTGTGGGCAAGCTCTTCCGCGGATCTGCTCTAGTGGCATATATGATTGTTTGCCAACCAGAGTGCTTGTCACCCCACTCAAATATTCGTTGGCTGCGCCGAAGTCTACTATGGCTATCGTTCCGTCTGATTGAAGGATTATGTTATCTGGAGTGATGTCGCGGTGTACGATCGGGGGGTCTTGTTCATGCAGGTACTTTGCCACCTCCAGCGTCTGAGTCAATATTGCTATTACTTCCGCTTCCTCGAGCTTCTGACCTAACTTGTATCTTTGCCGCATGTTCAGCCCCTGACGGTGCTCCAAAACAATGTAGTCTCGATCATTTTCGAAAAAATAATCGAGAACCGTTGCTAAGTTCTGGTGCCGTAACTTAAGCAACAATCGCATCTCTCGATGGAACATCTCCCTGAGTTTTTGCCCTAATTTATCGTCAGGATCGTATGGTGCACACAACTCTTTTATTACTACTTCGCCACCCTTTCGATTAGTCGCCAGGTAGACGGCAGATTGACCGCGGGTGGACAGTTCGGTTGTTATTTTATAGCCGCCGTCCTGCAAGCAGGTCCCCGGTGCTAGAGGCAAAAAACTTGTTGTTGAAAATTTCCATTCGAGATCTTGCATCCAAATATCGGTATAGCTACCGTCTCCGGCGCACTCAGTGAGCAACATATTCTTCGCGTTCACGACCTCTTTCGAGAGCTTGCTAGGATCCAGCCAACTCTCTATCGCCAGGAACAAGCATTTTAGCTGCAACCTGTTTAACCGTCCCAACCATAACATCGCGGCACCGCCGCTCTTGAAGTGGAATCTGAGACTCTGTCTTGTGTCTAAAGTACCATCCATCGACCAGTTGATTTGATCCAGACTTCTTGCTTTTGGTGCCATATCTTGAGAAACCGACTGGTCGACCTCGATCATCTCCAGGCTATAGACCTCATCCCATTGGCGTTCCAATCTATAGAGCAGGTCGGGACCCCAACCCTGCGAAAATTTGATGCTTTTCGATGAGAGCTCGAACCAGTACCTGCCTAGACTGACGAAATACCAATCGAAGGCAAACACACAGCCGAATACTAGAAACATCATCCAGGTGGTTTCGAACCAATCGGCCAACGTAAACCGGGCTGCTGCAAGGCTGACAAAGATCGAGCTCGACAAAAGTAGGCAAAACGCGAAGAAAAGCCTTGAAAGATTCTTTTGACTTGGAGACTCACTGTAGAAAAGCTTGTAAGCATGCGCATCGAAGTCACTCGGCAGCTGTTCTGCCGTCCTTCCCTTATGAGCGAGCACGATCATTGATTTCGGCTTAGTCTCTGATTTGACCAGCTCATGTGAGGCTGCGTTATCCGTCATGTCAGCCTCGGTATTGTGAAATTAGCTCATAGACGGCATCGGCATTCTTAGCCGGGTCGTTGCATAGATACAGATTATAGCACCGGCTGCGCCCGGCAAGAGCCAGAGCTGCTCTGAGCCGGGATAATGCTATGCCGACTTTTTCAAAGAAGTCTCCCCGTCTCAAAAAGATCTCGGCTACCTGTGGAATACCGAAGCCAATCACACAATCGCGAAACATATATGTCATAGCAGTTAGCCAATTGGCCTTTACTATGGAAGGCACGCTCGACGTTGTCCAGAAGCCGATACAGACAGTTGCAGGGCTAACTGCAGCCGGCTCCAATTGCGATTCGAAATGACGGACATCGATCAGGGTTTTCAGTTTGTTTCCGTATCGCGCCGCTCTCTTGTACTGATCTGGGACTGATGCAACGACCTCGCTGTTCTCGATTCCTATCCTGAAGTGAAACGGTAACACATCGCCTTTCGCATTGATGACAGGTGTGTCGTCTGATACTAAGCGCAGTGATGGATGTTTTGTCAAAAGCGAGAGCCCCAGGGTCGATTTACCTGTGCCTGGCGGCATGAGAAATAGATGGGCACGCTTGTTATCCGAAATGGCAAGGGCATGTACGCGATGCAGTCCTTGCCGGTCCAGCCGAATTCCAATGCGGGAAAGGCAGGCTAAGTACAGACGCTCATATGCGACATCCTCGTTGATTGCAATGAGCTCGCCCTCTTCGCCTGCGTAATCGTAGATGAGCAATGCCTCTTTGCCGTATTTTATATAACGCGTGGTGCCATCATCGAAAGCGACGAAATGAGGACCTCTCATAGTTTCGCGAAGGTCGGGCATCGGATGAAGCTTCGGGTCGGCGATTGTTACCGAAAATCTGACGTTGAATCGTGTGCCACTACCGGCAGTGAAGCTCCCAAAATCGAAATCGAGCCAAGAAGCGATGTTGAGACTGTCTGTTTCGATCTGTACGGTGGTGCCACTAAATGTGATGGCGCGAATGTGAGCTAGTGCTGCGTGCCGATTCATGCTGTAGTTGGGGTTTGTATCAGTTTAACCCCTCTCCATATGCCAGCTCAATGATTGTGACCTTGAGTTCCGGAATGCGCTTATTGATTTTCCTGAAAAATGAGCGATTGACACCAGCCACCACTCCCGTACCATATGACAGATGCAGCGGCAGGAAAAGGAATGACGAAACAAATCCGGTGAGCAGAGATTTCGTTCTGAAGGCGATGAGCAGCCCGTTAAGTACGCTCAAAAGCATGTAGAGAAGAAGCGGCAAGAAAGTCAGAGAATTGCAGACGATCAACAGCGACAGCAAGTACATCGCAAAGAGCGATGGAAAAAAGAAGATCAAATCTTTGCTTCGGAACTCATGCAGGATGCGTTCACCACGCCCGCGACCATAGCCGTAATACTGGGTCATGAATTCAAACAGTGAAATACGTCTTGGTCTGGCGATCTTCATGTGCGGATTGTAATACATCTCCGCGCCCTGTTTGCGAAGCCGCCGCATAAGATCGACGTCTTCCCCTGGATAGAGGTCTTCGTCCATTCCAGCGGCCTCTAAATAGCGGCTTTTCCGCATCATCAGGTTGCAGAAGATCAGCTCCTCGCCGTCGACCTGCCGCGGCGGACCTGATGGTGTCACGCGCGCTCTCATCCGCCACGCGCCCAATGGAACAGAGACGACCTCTCCGAAGCAACGCTCCAGGAACGTGGCATCCTTGCGCGTGACCGCCGGTCCACCAACTACGTCAATGTCTTTGCATCCGAAAAGCTTGAGCCCTTCTTTCAGCCCGTCCTGCTCCACGAATGAGTCATCGTCTATGAAATAAACAAGCGGTGCCTTCGCCATGGCCACCGCCTCATTGCGCTGCTTGCCCAGGGCGTTGCCTTTCACCACGATAACTTCGATGAGTGGAAAGTCCTGACAAGCTTTTGTCAGGCCCGCAACGGTGTCACTCGGCAGCTTGTCCGAGCGAACGGGAATAATTACAGACAATTCTGGATTCATAAGCAGGAACGTTCTCTCACTCTAATCATGCCCTAAAATCGTCCAAGATTAAACCCTGGCACCGGGTGGCGGATTTTACGGCACTTTGTAGATCAGGATCGAATCTCCCGCCTGGGCTACGGGTTTTAGCGAACAAAACCAACGAGCCATGGGCGGCTTGACCCCGTTTTTTGCCAAAATTTAACTTTTCGGAGTGTCTGCGATCATTCTGTCTGCATCTGCTGTGGTGCAGGCTTTCACAGTACAGCGCTGGGCTATGGCCTGAAGCTCTTCAGACTGTTGGCTGCTTGCTTGATTTGACGGACTCATTCAGCTTGGGACTTACTATGATCGTAAAATTCTATCAAAACCGCTGGGCAAACTCTTGGTCAGCACGGTAATTAGAGAGAGCCTGAAGAAAAACGTCGAGCTGGTCAATTCTATGGACGCGATCGAGGGTTCTTGGCACTCGTGTTCTCATCCTTTACCCGCCATCCGTCCTACGATTTGCCTTCCAGGCGCAGTTCAACTACGCGACCCTCCAGGAGCTCTGTAGGCAGAGTCTCAATTGATCTGCCACTACGGGCGATACCAACGTGATCTGGGTTTAATCCAAACTAATCGTCATCTCTATCACTGCTCTTTGAAAGGCGCTTCGCGGCTCTTTCCTGACGCCTGCGCTTCTCTTCGCGGTCATCGTCGTCATCGTCATCGTCGTCGTCATCATCGTCCCGATCGGAGACAGATGGTTTTCCTGAGGCATACTGACGGTCTTTGTCTGAGTCACCGGAGTCGTCCTTCTTCTCCGCCAAAGGTTCTGGTGCTTTTCGAACAGCTTGCTCGACGTTCGTGGTCGCTTGTGTTTCGTTGTTGAAGCGCTCCACTTCAGGTTGCGACTGACCGGTTCTCGAGCTGCTCGAGGTGCCGATCTGCGAATCGGTTGAGCTGGACTGCGTCGAGCTGTCTCTGGTTATACGTGTACTTGGGTCGTCCGTCCTTGTTGTCACCGGTAATGGTGCCGCTGTGTTCGCGGATGATTCCGGTGCGGCGACGTGCGTCGACGTGGTGGCCGCCGTGTCCCAGCCTGATGCAGCCGGTCTCGCCACCTCCGTAGTCGCGCTCGGGCTCGGTTGGCTGCTTACTGGAGGTGTTGCAGTCGCGGAGCTTTCGCTCGAAGTAGATACCGGCGACGTGGTAGTGTGGGTATCCGAAAGAGTAGTTGGTGCTGCCACCGTATTTGATACCGGCTGCGAGACTGGCGAGGCTGCGGTCGTGCTTGATGTCGGAGCGCTGGCCAATGGTAGCGTTGCCGGTTGTCCCATTTCACGTATCGATATAACCAGTCCACTTATCGGTTCATACGTTCTACTGGAGACCGATGAATTGACGTTCTTCACGATACCTGCTTTGCCGGCGCTGATAATCGAGTCATGTTTGCCTTCCCCGTCCTTGGGACCGAATTCGCATCCTAAAAGATTGACCCACATTCCTTTTTCAATAGAGTGGATTTTGAATCCCTTGATATTGGTCACTTTCACGGTGCCGCTCGACTCTTCAACTAGATTGAAGGTCACATCTTTTTCCAGCGCGAACTGGTCGATCTTGTCGCTGGTGAAACTCTTTTCAATTCGTGCCGGGCTGGTGATATGCACAGCATATCCAGGCTCTGCTTTAACGATGGTGATAACTGATGAGTTGCTTTTCAGTGTGTTTGCCGAGCCACTGCCCAGATTATCCAGGTTGACTATTTTGCAGACTTTCGACAATTCCGTGTATTCGGTGTTGATTTCAGGATCGTTGATGCCAAGGGATTTACAGAGGGTGATTGCGCGATCCAGATACTTGCCGGCATCGTCATAGTGACCGCCGTGCCTGGCTGTCTGAGCCAACCGCTTTAATGCTGTTTCGTAGTTTTGATCTGAGGTGGTTCCGGCGGTATCCAACTCCTTCAAAGCGCGCTCGAAGTTGGTCTCGGCTTTGGCATAATCGCCTGAGTCGTACGCCTGTTGACCGGACTGGAGATACTTGTCTGCCTTGGAGCCCTCTGCCATTGCTGCTGTCATCGTAATCGACAGAGACGCGGCTATCAAAATCGAATGCAAAACTCTTTTCATAAGATCCTCAAACAGAAATAGTAGGCATCGTGTGTCAGCGATCGTTGATTCGCGACGTCCGTCCGGGACGACAACAAACACTAACACGATAACCGCCGGAATCTATGAATTAGGAAGAGTTTAGGCGCTTGGAAGATTTAAAAAATCAAATCTGCCTATTCAACTGACAATTGTTGACCGAAGACTTCTACCAGATCGCCAGTGTGGAGCTTTCTCCCTCTCCTGGTTTCCGTTTGTCCATTAACTTTCACTTCGCCGTCTTGTATCACGTGCTTGGCTTCGCCACCTGATTGAGTGATGTTTTTGAGCTTCAAAAACTGATCAAGTCTGATGTTTTCCAGGGTTTCATCTTCCATTTCCGCATTCCGATGAGGGAGCTATCTAAGGTAAAACATTAGCAACTTTAGAAAATCTGGCAATATCTTTGACCAACCGATTAAAATTGCGGTTCGCGGAGGTGAAGTTGTTTAAACCAATTGTTATCTCAAAGCCCGCCACTGCGATTTCGCCGCCGGTGGTTGCCTGCTGCGGCACCAAATACGGAGGCAACATTTTGGTTCTCGAAAGTGACCGGTCTTGTTAAGTCATCCGCACAATCGAGAACTGTGACTTCATAAAACGTTCAGGCTGGATGTGGTTTTAAACCGAAGTCGAACACTTGGGTGGTATTATTGGTGGTGCGAAGCCAAGCCCCTGTGATGCGAAGAAAACGCCTGGGTCAGTGCGGAGAGAACTTGAGATTGGAGTTGTGATGGGCAGCAATTTAGAACTTAACGACACACTTCTAATAACTGAAGCACATGGCTTTCCCTCGGACTTGCTGAGTCTGGACAGCCATGTGAAAAATCCGGTGACGATCGAAGACGTGAAGGATAAGCAGTTCGCGTTTGCAAAGAAAGACGGTGCGAGAATATTTCACCTCGATCCGGTGCGGGTCTATCTGGTCGAAAATATAGACGGAAAGTGGCTTTTCTGGGGCAAGGCCTACATACTCGAGCAAACCATTTCTAAAAAGCTAGAGCCGAATGGCTTATGGCATGCGGGGCAGTGGGAGACATCTGGAAAATTCAAGATTGTTGATATCTTCGATCCTGACTATCAGAAGAGTTTCACCAGGAGAGAGTCGCCTCCCGGCAAGAGCTATTTTTAGCTTTTCGAGAATTTCCTAACCGTCTAACAAATGCCACTTGCTTTCGCGCCAGACCATCATCTGCTCGGATAAGGAGTGTGTGTCTCCGTCTGCCATGGCAGTCTTTGCCAGTTCGCGCAGAAAGACGACTCCTTCCTCGGAATCTACACTGGTGAAGAAAACAGCATCTCTGTGTGGAGCTACCACTACAACGTCGCTCCCCATCGCTTCAGCGAGTTGATCCCAGAATGGAGCGGCGAGAAGCGTGCATGCTTCCAAATTGTCTCCCGTGACAATCTGTTGAAACGGTGCATCTTCACTTATCGAGGCGCTGCCAATCTGCGGCATCTGGGTGTGCAAGTTATCGATTGCGATCTCCCTTGCTTGTTCTAGGCTCAACCCCAATCGTTCGAGGTCGCTCTTGGTGACCATCTGAAACATGTCCGGAAGGTCGAATGAGTAGGTCACCAGCAATTCGCCGATCAACGGCTCAGTGACAGGCATCTGGTCATCAGGAATTTGGAGCGATTGCAGTGTAGATAGAAATGCCGGCGCTTTGATTCTTGGCACGATGGACTCGCGACCCGGAAGTACTTCCTCGACTTGCTTCTTTTTCTTGAAGAGATTGAACATATCTTCTGCCACCTCGGTTGTAACCAATCGATTGATTGAACTGCTTTGATCGTTCCCTGTTGACATCGAATCGACTCACGTTTTCTGATTTGAAGCCCGATAGTCCCTTCCGGTCTGATTTTCGGTCGGACCGGCCGGGTCGCGCGGTCATATGGCTATGGCCTGAGGATTGGACAACCGAAAATCCTCTTCCATCTTCAGTTTCTATATTATTAGATCGGTTGCAAAGCTGAGATCATGATTGGAAACCCCATGAAACATCGCAATGAGTATTTTTCTTGGTATTGACATCGGAACCTCCGGAACCAAAACCGTAGCGCTGAATTTGCGCGGAGTCATATTGGCCCAGGCGAGCGAGAGCTATTCCAGCTTTCAGACAAAGCCGCTCTGGAGCGAGCAAAATCCGGACGATTGGTGGACTGCAACTGTCAATACGGTCAGGAAGGTTTTGTGGGCGGCAAATATAGGTCCGGAAGAGGTCAAAGCCATCGGGCTATCCGGCCAGATGCATGGATCGGTGTTTTTAGACAAAAATAATAATGTGATTCGTCCGGCAATTCTCTGGAATGATCAACGCACCGCCGTTGAGACCGCCGAGCTGGAAGATCGCGTTGGTGGTCGTGAACAACTTGTTAGTTTGGTTGCCAACCCGGGATTGACCGGCTTTACCGCCCCGAAGATTTTGTGGTTGCGAAAGCACGAGCCGGAAAATTTCGAGAAAACCTATAAGGTTTTATTGCCCAAGGACGAGATTCGGCGAAGGCTCACCGGCGAGTTTGCCACAGATGTAAGCGACGCGAGCGGGACTTTGTTGTTTGATGTATCGACTAGAAAGTGGTGTCATCCTCTTTTGTCAACGCTTGATCTCGATCCGAGCCTGTTCCCGCGTTGCTATGAATCTCCTGAAGTCACCGGAAAAATTAGTAAGCAAGCGGCCAAACTTCTTGGATTATCGCACGACTGTGTTGTGGTTGGGGGCGCAGGAGACTGTGCTGCAGCGGCTATCGGTAACGGTGTAGTGAGCGAAGGCATTTTGTCGACAATTCTCGGCACTGCCAGCGTTACTGTACTCAACTCGAATAAGTTTGCTACTGATCCGCAGGGACGGCTGCACACTATCTGCCACGCTGTACCGGGTAAATGGCTGCTTATGGGCGCTAACCTGTGTGGCGGAGGCGCCCTTCAATGGTTCCGTAATCAACTTTGCATTAAGGATTACCTCTTTCATTCGGAGAGGCGTGCTGATACCACACCTAGTGGCAGCTTTTACGAAGCCCTGTCGCAGGAGGCCGACCACATTCCTCCAGGAAGTGATGGCCTCTTCTTTTTGCCGTACCTCTCCGGCGAGCGCACACCGCACAATGATCCTTATGCACGGGGCTGTTTCCTTGGACTGACGCTAGGGCATACGCGAGGACATCTCGTACGGTCCATCATGGAAGGCGTGGCTTACAATATGCGCGACAGTATTGAGATGATGAAGGCATTGGGCTTCCCTGTAAATGAGATTAGAGCCACGGGCGGTGGCTCTCGAAGCCCAGTATGGGTTAAGATTCAAGCTGACACTTTTGGACAGAGCATTTTCGCGATTAACTGTGACGAAGGTCCGGCATATGGTGCTGCATTGCTTGGTGCCGTCGGCGCCCGAGCCTTCAAGACCGTTGAGGAAGCGTGTAAAGCAACAATCAGTGTCGTGTCGGAGACGCAGTGTACTTTCCGCAGAGCGAAGTATTACAACGACGCATTTCAAATCTGGAAACATTATTATCCCAAACTAAAGGAATCATTCCGAGATATAGCAGCACTGCAAGAAACTCTAGAAGTCTAGATCGGAAAGGAGGTCTTCAATCACATGAGCCAATCAATACTTACTGTCGACGAAAGACGCACTGAAGGTGGTATCACCTGCCGAAAAACGTCGTCAACTACCTCCAGGGAAACTCTGGTTCTTGTCATGGGATATGCAGGAAGCTCTCGCATCTGGCCTTCGACATTCATTAGCCGGCTTGCTGACCGCTTCACCGTGATCACTTACGACAATCGCGGCACCGGCACCAGTATCGTCCCAAACTTGACGGAAGAATACACGATCAAAGCCATGGCTGATGACCTGTTCGAAGTCGTGAGGTTGTTCGGGATTGAACATCATCATCTCCTTGGATATAGCATGGGCAGCTGCATTGCTCTGCAGTACATCTTTGATCATCCTGAATTAGTTCGCAGTTTGTTCTTGCTCTCTGGTACTGCAGGCGGTTCACTTTACGCAAAACCGGATAAGCAGATCTCTATGGCTCTTGCGAATCCGCAAGGCAACAGTCTCTGGGACATATACATGTCGACCTGGCGGCTGATGTATTCGCCTGAAGTACTTGATCGTTGTCTGACAACGCTTACCTCAATCTATGAAAACTCGAAGGATACTCCAACGTCGGTCCCAGCAATGCTCGGGCATTCGCATGCCTTCAGAGGTTTCGACGGGACAACATACCTGTCCTCAATAAAAGCTCCTACAACAGTGCTTTCCGGCAAAGCTGACAGGCTTATGCCGGTGCAAAACTCGATCAATCTTGCCGATAGGATTCCGGCTGCCCGATCGATATTCATCGATGATTGCGAGCATGGTCCACATATTCAGTGTGAGGACCAGGTTCTCGCCGAGATCGAGCGCGCTGCACTCCCTGTGAGCTAAAGGATTTCAGGCATTGTTATCAACTGCACCGTAAAGCCTCGTCCTTCAGGTCGGCGATGTAGACTGCGTAAAGCAGTCAGTCTGGAGTTTGTTGTGATTGCTTGATGATAGAAATGGGAGCTCATCTTTTCAGAGACACCGAACGCTTAGATTCATCCGATCACTCTATAGAAGTGGCGGGATCCAGACCCCAGCTAATGAGAATCTCGCGCTCTTCCTGAGCAGATTTGGCCTTCTTGAACTTAGCGTTGCGACCCTTTACGAGCTTCTCGCAGTCGGCCCA
>CAZISK010000148.1:0-11891 GCA_964541355.1 uncultured Candidatus Obscuribacterales bacterium | reverse complement strand
CTCGACTCCAGCAGGAATTAAGCCGGAGTGGTATTTCTTTTTCGTCTACTATCCGCTTGAAATACTGCCATTCTGGATGATCCTTCTAGGCAGCATTATATGCGTGACTGTACTGATATTTACTCCATGGATCTTCAGGGGGACAAGCCGTCGAACACTGGGATTCATTACACTGGCGGCGGCAGCTTATCTAGTCGTCATGACCGTTTTCGGCGAACAAATTTACCTGTTTTTCAAACACTGAAAGTGGTGGCAAAGATGAGAGACCCCATGCGAAATTTTGGACAAGCGCTGCTGCGAATCGTGACAGCGGTCACGGCA
The DNA here is from genome assembly GCA_964541355.1 of uncultured Candidatus Obscuribacterales bacterium. GTDB lineage: Bacteria > Cyanobacteriota > Vampirovibrionia > Obscuribacterales > Obscuribacteraceae > JADYXR01. Next base: position 11,570 of record CAZISK010000148.1, on the reverse strand, counting down.
CTATTGTGCTGGTCAGGTTTAGGGCATGCCTATCCGGAGTATCAGCAGTTTGTTGAGACACGTTCACACAGGACCGTAAATTGTGCGATGTGTCATGTCCATGAGAATGGTCCGGCCGGTAACGAAAAAGGCCAGCTAAACACATTGAATGAAGATCAGTTGAAGCTGCTGAACAAGGCGCGCACAGCACTTTCACCGGGAGCAGATGTAGATAGTCCGATTCTCAACGATTTTGGAAACTCAATTATTAAGGTGATCGGAAAAAAGAAATTCGTCCAACTTAGAGCGAACCCAGCCGAGTTAGCTAAAGAACTTGGAGCGACAAGCGACCTGGATGGTGATGGTATTTCCGATTCGAGCGAATATCTAGATGGCACTGATCCGTTGAACAAGTTTCACGGCGATCCTGGCAAACTTTTTTTCGTAAATCTGGAGCGTTACAAGATGCACTTAATCTTGGCTGCTGTTGCGATACTATTTCTCAACTATGGTCTTGTCCATCTAATAGCGGGAATTACCAAGGTCCAGTCGACACACAAGAAACAGAAGTAGAAGCCTGCGACTTACGTGGGATGTGATAAAACTTTGAAGCTAAAATAACAATTGGAAACATGCCAGTGAATTGTGTTGATGTAAACCTGGGCGGCGTGCCAGCCTATATGTGGAGAGACTGCAATGTCGAGGCTCGTGCAATTGCCTTGACGATGCACGGACTGATGATGCACGGTAAGACATTTGACACTTTCGCTTGCAAACTTGCCAGCCGCGGACTAATAGTAGCGGCTCCCGATCTCAGGGGGTTTGGACACTGGCATTTCAGCGCGGAAGAGAAGGAAGATTCCGGAGTAGACTACAGAAAAAGTCTTGTCGACTTGATCGGGTTGATCGAAAATCTGGTCAATGACTATAGCGGTCTTCCCCTATTTTGTGTTGGAGAAAGCCTGGGGGCTCACCTGGCACGCAAACTTGTGGTCATGCACCCGTCCATGATTTCAGGGCTGATACTTTCAAGCCCCTGAATCAGACCACGAATGGTCAGTTTGGCCCTTCTCCCTTATACCTTTTCACAAGTGCTTTCTGTCGGACTGAACCCGCGCACAAATTTGAATCTCGCACCATATGCCCGCAGGTTCTTGAAAGATGAACCTGACAATCTGAAATTTTATTTGGACGATGGCATGACTAGAAAGTCATTGACTTATCTCGAACTGCTTCAATCTTTTCTGATCGTTCATTCCGTGAGACCAGCTCGTGTGGCTCCGGAAATTCCGATCCTTATCCTGAGAGGAAAAAGGGATCGGGTGTGCAGCGATCGATCTGTAGAAAAGTTCCTAAAGAGTTTATACTCAGGCAATATAACAATTCATCAGTCTTCCAATGGCGGGCACTTGCTTCTGCAGACCGGCGAAGTGGAAAATGAAGTTCTCGACACGATTTGCAATTGGTTGGATGAAGTCCTGGCAATGAAAGCGCAGGCTCAGAAAGCACCATAGTTGGAGCACAACTGCAAGTTTCGTCCTCGAGCATCTGGATACTGCTGGCAGCTATGGGTGATTTTCAAAATACATCTTCTGGGCAAGACTCCAAAAGGTTGCGTGCCTCCTGCAAAAATCGGGCGGCCTGCGCCCCATCCATGACGTCCTGATCGTAGTTGAGTGACAGAGACATTACTGAGCGGATTACGATTGCTCCGTCTCTTACAACAGGAGCAGGTTCGACTGCTCCAACACCGAATACAGATGTACAAACACTTGGACCGATGACTGTCTTCACACCCATTGCACCAAGAGAACTTAAACCAAAAGTTGCTGAATTGCACAGAAGTCTGAATGAGGGAAACCAGATACCGATGTGGAGTATGATTTGACGTAGAATCGCTGGCCACTCGGCAAATCGTTTTTGTCTGTTCAGAACAGCAACTTTGTCTATGGGCGGGTCGGAGTATTTTCGTAGCTCTTCGGCAATTTCGATGAGAGTTTTTTTACAAGGCTTGTCGATCTCGCCAAAGAATACGAATGGTTCGCCGTCAATAAATCGCTCTACGGTAAATCCAGCGACTACATCGTTAAACGTCACCGTTCTTCCCAATGGAAGCCGCAATGTCCTGCTTACGGGATGGGACTCTTGAGCGATGCTGATTGCTTTGAGCAAAAAGCTGGTTACGGTAATGTGATGTCCTGATGCTGCAAATTCGGCTCTTCGAGCTTCGATCCGAGACATATCAACGGCACAAATCAAATGTGCTTTTTGCGCTCGCCCCCCGAACAACTCGATCAAATCAAGAACATTTCGTCGGTAAAGCGATGATCGTTTAGTTTCGTATGCGCATTTCATCTCGGGCTCTCCAGGGGAAGAGGCGGAGAGGCGTTTGACAAACGTTTTGATTGCGCTTTTGTTTGAATTACGATCACACCGCCCCAAGATACACTACGTACGGTCGGAAGACCTTTGCTGGATCTAATTGTGTCCTGCGAAGCCGAACTGCTTTCCATCCGGAGAATGAGTCACTCTGGATGTTCGAATTGCCAGGAAGAAGGCAGTCGAGAAGCCGACCCATCCTACGCGTTCTCCTTGCAATCAACGCATTGTTAGTGTGGTCGGCTTCTCAAATATCGGTTTTGTACTTCTGCTGTTTTTTTACAATTAGGAGGTGTTCGATAAGCCAATGTTAGTAGAATTTAGAAACACTCGCATCAACACTTCGAATGATTACGGTAAGGTGACTGGTGCATCAAAAGTGATACCAATCACCTGGTCGCTTTGAACGAGGCGCCGGTTAGCGAACTGCGTCAGTGATCAAGGCATTATCGTGTTGTTCAGGAGCAGTGCATGTCTATCCTGAGTATCAGCAGTTTGTTGAGACACAGGACCGTAAACTGTGCGATCTGTACTACTGGGTGTGCACCTTATTTGGTGCAACTGCAGCGTGCCTTCTCGTCTTTCTCATGGTTATTGGGGAGTATTCTGAGTTGGAACTTTCAATTCGTTTTGATCTTGTGCGATCGCTGTCTCGTTGGTCGTGTCGCCGCGCATCGTTTCATTGATTGAATCTACCAACTTGACGCGTTCGAGGCACTTCAAAACAAACCATGATGCATCGAATTCGTGCTTGTGGAGTCCCATCTGGCTGGAGCCTGGATGAGCATGATGGTTGTTGTGCCAGCCGTCGCCAAGGGCGATAATCCCGAAGAACGGGTTATTGACGCTGTCATCGGCCAGCGCGAAGTTTTTGTAACCAAGGCGCGGGATGTGGCATACGATGTTGAGAACCAGTGGAACATTCCACGCTAGGAAGCCCGCGAGAAAGCTCGCCATCATCACTTCCCAGCCGTAGCAGAGATACAAAAGCGCTCTCAGTCCCAGATTAAAACCGACACATTTGGCATAACCTAACTTCCAGTCGCCACCCTGCTCCAACCATCTGTAAATAGGGTCCTTCATAAGGTCCGGACACTGCTTATTAGGATCCATGTGGGGTGGGTACTTAAAAGCCCTGTAGAAGAAGTAGGCATGCAGGATCCCTTGCCTTGGCGAGTGCGGATCAAGTGGTGTGTCAGAGTAGCGGTGATGGGTCCTGTGGACCGTTGCCCACCAGATGGGGGCTCCGTGAAACGCGAGATAGGCTCCGAACACGAAGAAGTACTCGACTGCCTTGTGGCAGCGGAACGCGTGGTGCGAGAGCAGTCTATGCAAACCGATTGTGACGCCGAACGTGTGCCATAAGTAGAACGCCAGGGTCAGTGACCAAAAAAGTGTGGGGTGTTCCATCTATACGATCCGGTCCGGCTCGGGCATCAAGCAGACCTCCTTAAATCAACACCTGTCGATTGTAGTGGCAAATAAATCTTCCGCCATCATCCTAAAAGCTGAGCACTCTCAAGTAACCATCCATGACAACATTGGTGGCACGCTCCGAACCAACGTCCTTGCATTTTCACTAGTCAATTCAACGAAAACAATTTTGGCAAGCATGTAATCATCCTTTGGGTGGAGGTCGAAAAAATTGTCTGACACTATTGTGATGCCTATATTTCCAGTCAAGATTGAGTACAGCGATGTCTTGATCGAACTGGACCTCAGCCCTAAATCAAAAAGTGTGCCATTTATGACTAGAGCTCAAACAGGATCAAAGACCGAACCGGCTCAAGTAACCGAAGTGCCTGTCTCAGGTTTCGACTACATCGAGTTCTACGTTGGCAATGCCAAACAAACGCGCTACTACTATGAGCACGGTCTTGGTTTCGAAGTCGTAGGCTACAAAGGTCTTGAGACGGGAGAGAGGCAGATCACTTCGTATGCCATGCAGCAGAATGACGTCAAAATCGTCGTTACCGGCGCATTGAGCCCGGATCACGAAATCACCGAGCACGTAAGAAAGCACGGAGACGGTGTCAAATCGATAGGGTTCAAGGTCGCAGACGCCGGAGCCTGCTACGAAATGGCAGTTGAAAGAGGTGCTATCAGTGTCTCTGAACCTTGCTTTCAACAAGACAAATACGGCAATTTTACTTCCGCATCCGTAAAGACATTTGGCGACACTATCCACACTTTCGTTCAAAGAAACGATTATAGAGGCAACTTCGCTCCCGGATATATGCCCCTCAATACTTGGAGTGGCGGGGTTGGATTCGATACTGTCGATCATGTGGTGGGCAATGTAGACTCAGGCGGAATGCTTGATTGGGTTGCATTCTACGAGAAGATATTCGGCTTTCACGTCTTCCAGGGCTTCGACGCCAGTGACATAAAAACGCAATATTCAGCTCTTACCTCCAGGGTGATGGCGAACAAATCAGGCACGATCAAAATGCCTATCAACGAGCCCGCTCCTGGTGAGAAGAAATCGCAAATTCAGGAATACCTGGACTTCTATGAAGCGCCTGGCGTGCAGCATATCGCCCTGAGCACAAATAACATTATCTCGACAGTATCGACGTTGAGAAAGCGCGGAATTGATTTCATGTTCGTTCCGCCAGCCTATTACGACAATCTGAACGAGCGTGTTGGTGCCATCGACGAAGATATCGTGGAACTCGCAAGACTGGGGATTCTCGTAGACCGTGAGTCGAAAGGCTATCTATTACAGATATTCACGAAACCAGTTGAAGATCGACCGACCCTCTTCTTCGAAATAATTCAAAGGAAAAATGGTGCTTCCGGCTTCGGAAAGGGAAATTTCCTGGCTCTATTCGAGTCGCTCGAGCGTGAACAAGAACGTCGGGGCAACCTCTGATGCCTGTATACACTCGAGTTGGGGAGCTGCCCAATAAGCGTCACGTGCAGTTCAGGAGCCCTGGTGGCAAGCTCTATCAGGAAGAAGTATATGGCAGTCGTGGTTTCGATGGCAGATACTCGATCTTGTATCACCTTTATCCGCCTACCGAGATTCAGGGCGTGGAGTTAATATCCGATGATGTCGAGCCAAAGTCAGTCTCCGCTTCGGAAGGACTGAAACACCGCCACCTGAGGCTGGGTGATGCCACCGTATATGGTGATGCCGTATCCGGAAGAAAAGTAATCCTTTTTAATAGTGATATCTCGATCGGAGTCTGCGCTCCCAAGGTCGAGATGGATTATTTCTTCTCGAACGGTAATTGCGACGAGATTATTTTCGTTCAAGAAGGCTCGGGTACGCTCTTCAGTCAATTCGGCAGCCTGCCCTACAGAGAAGGCGACTACATCGTCATTCCCAAGGGCACCATCTATCAGATGAAGACGAACTCGCCAGAGGCGGAGCTCTTCCTTGTAATTGAAACGCCGGGGAATATCGAGCTTCCGCACAGGTTCATGAACGAATATGGTCAACTGCTGGAACATTCGCCTTTCTACACAAGAGACCTGGTTTTCCCGGAAGCGACACCGCCGCGTGACGAGCGTGGTGATTTCGAAGTTCGCGTAAAGACAAGATCTCATCTGATGGCATATCACTGGGCGCATCACCCATTTGATGTCGTCGGTTGGGACGGATACCTCTACCCGTTTGTATTCAACATTCTCGACTTCGAGCCTATAACTGGGCGTGTTCATATGCCACCACCAGTGCACCAGACGTTCGCCGGACAGAACTTCGTAATCTGCTCGTTCGTGCCCCGCCTGGTCGACTACCATCCGGAAGCCGTGCCTGCACCATACAACCACAGCAACTTGCAGAGCGACGAGGTCCTTTTCTATGTTAGCGGTAACTTCATGAGTCGAAGAGGAATCTGCGAAGGTTCGATGACCATTCATCCAGCCGGCATTCCACATGGTCCACAACCAGATGCAATGGAAGCCAGTCTGGGCATGACTCATACGACGGAAACTGCGGTCATGATCGACACTTTCCAGCCGCTTAAGCTGACGGTCTTGGCCAAAGAGTTAGAGGATGAATCGTATTCATTGAGCTGGATAAAAGCTGCTGCAACGCCATCATAATTGATAAGGAATAAGCAATTTTAAAAAAAATTGGGACTTCAATGTGCAGCAGTCAATTGAAAATAACGAAGTATTGCGGAAAGTGTAGCACCGTATGCGATATTGAAATGGTGTAATTAGCGAGCGGGTAAGGCGAACCCACTTGAGAATATCGTTTACCCACGACAGGCTGGCCATCATGGATGGAAAACCAAGTGTCGTGGGGAGTTTGGACATTGATGACGGCCTCCTTGCGACGGTTTTGAGTATAGCAAAAAACGGATAGGTTCTAGGGTGTAGTCTTCGACTCGATAGATCTGGCAATCTCAGGTGATTTCTCATTCATCATGTGAGTAATCGTCCAGTGCATCCAGGTGAGACACAACACGATGATCAGGCAGAAGAAAAACCAACACGTTGTCCAGATCCCTGTTGCATTGAGCATTTGTCCAAACAAGATTGGTCCAATCCAACCGCCAAGCCCGCCGATAACGCCGACGATTCCACCGACCACGCCAACATCTTTGGGGAAATAATCGGGGATGTGTTTGTAAACTGCAGCCTTGCCTATACCGGTGGCAATTCCGACAATGAGCACAAGGACTGTAAAGATCCAAACGTTGGCCTGGAAGAAAATGTGAGTCACACCTCTAGCCAGAAGCTGTTTCTTCTGAACGGAGTCTCCAACTTTCACAACCGGCTCCTGCCAGAAAGTGAATGTTGGCAGGACCAGCATGTCCTCATGCTCGGAGGCATAGGTAATGATGTTGTCCTTGTCTTTTCGTCTCAGTTTATACTGTTGCTTTTCAACTTCTACGGTATCGTCAGTGATACTGGTTACGGTTCCTTTCTTGATCGCCATCACGCCTTCGCCTGGTGACATTATATCCATCCGCGGCACGGAGAGAAGAGTACATGCAATCAAGCAGGAACACAGTACCCAGTACATTACGGTCCGTGCGCCCAAGATATCCGACATCCAGCCGCCAAACGCCCGGATCACACCGGAAGGCAGGCTAAACAAGGCCGCCATCATGCCGGCTGTGGCAAGCGACATGCCATAGACATTGAGGTAGTAAGGAATCAGCCATTGTGATAAGGCCACGAAGCCGCCGAAGACGAAGAAGTAATAAAGTCCGAATCTCCATACTCTGGCATACCTGAGTGGCGCCAGCTGTTGCATCAATGTAAATCCTTTGCCGTGCTCGACTTTCTTGGGATGAGAGAAAAGCCAGAATAATATTGTCATCACGATCAGTGCTGCTGCGTATACTTTGGGCAGCGAACGCCAGCCTTCGAGGTTCTGTCCGTGATCGGTCAATACGGCAAGCAAATGCGGGGCACCGAAGCTGGTGATTGCCGCTCCGGCGTTGCCTGCACCGAAGATACCAAGGACGGTGCCTTGTCGCTCCTTAGGAAACCATACGGATGTGTAAGCTATGCCTACCGCAAAGGACGTTCCAGCCAATCCAAATCCCAGACCAGCAAGCAAGAACTCGTTGAATGAATTGCACAGCCCTACGCAATACATCGAGACTGCGGACACAAGCATAACCAGCGCAAATACAATGCGGCCACCATAACGATCGGTCCAAATGCCAACCGGCAAGCGGACGAGCGAACCTGTCAAAACAGGTGTGCCAATCAGACAACCCAACTGGGCCTTATCAAAGTTGAACAGTCCGTTGTCGACCAGATATGTGATCAATACGCCATAGATCATCCAGCTCGCGAAGCACACGATGAAAGAAAGTGTGTTGACTGTAAGGACCGATATTGCCTTCGTGTTTTCGGACATCAGAAATTTCTTTCTAGTGAATTAGGGTTGATTAAGGGCTTTCTAGGGGTTCTTGAATTCTGCACCGGGCCTGAGATAGAACCACCAGTTGAGAACCACGCAGACAAGATAAAATGTGGCAAATCCGTATAGCGCATATTCCGGTGTTCCTTTTTCAATTTGCTCTCCGATTACTTTCGGGATAATGAAAGCGCCGTAGGCTGCCACGGCAGAAGTCCATCCCAAAACCGGACCGGCTTGTTCTTTGTTGAATATCGCTGCAATTGAACGGAATGTAGAACCGTTGCCAGTTCCGGAAGCGAGAAAGAGGACCAGGAATATCAAAAAGAATGGTACGAAGTATTGATCGGGTGAGACGCTCTGATAGGCCAGCTTGAGGTAGTAAGAGGCACCTATTGCTGCTGCCACCATGACGACCGAGGCGATCTGTGTAACTAGGGCACCACCCATCCGATCGGAGAGCCATCCACCAATTGGTCTGATGAACGCCCCAATGAAAGCTCCCATCCAGGCATATGTCAGCGCGCTGGGCGCGTTGGGATTAGGGGTTATGTGGGTCATGACACCGTCGGCACCGGCGACGTGACTGAAGCCGAAGATAACCTGGATGGCTAACGGGAATGCTGCTGCGTAGCCGATGAAGCTACCGAATGTCATGGTATAAATTATCGTCATCACCCAAGTGTGTTTGTTGCCGAATATCTTGTACTGACGCTCAAGCATGGGTTTAATTTTTCCAGGCAAGAGCTTGAGAAGAAACACCGTAGCAGCAATCACTGCTGGCAAAACTAGCCACTGATTGATTCCCAATCCTCCAGATTTGACAGGAAGTAGGGCAAAGCAACCGGCTACCGATGTTAGAAAGCCAATCGATAGCATCCCTGCGATTTTCATGATCGCGCTGAGAGAGGAGCCTATATCAGGAGATACATGCTCGTCGCGAATGTTATTCATCAAAAACCAGGCCAGCACTACCAGTGGTACCAGAAGGAGCAACCAGACGTAGCCAGCATTTTGTATGTATGTTGATGTGCCAGCAGGAATCTTACCAATCAAGGTACCACTGGCTGAAGTCAGAACCATTGACTGCTGCCCGACGATCCCGAATGTCATGGCTAACGGTACGAGAACTTGCATTGTTGTTACGCCAAAATTTCCAATCCCGGCATTAAGTCCCAGAGACAATCCCTGCATCTTTTTTGGGAAAAAGAAACTGATGTTAGACATTGAAGACGCGAAGTTACCGCCGCCAATCCCCGACAAAAGTGCCAGCGCCTGGAAAACAAAAAGAGGCGTGGATTTATCAGAGAGGGCAACTCCCGTTCCCAATGCAGGCAGTATCAACAGCAGTGTGGTGAAGAAAATCGTGTTTCTTCCACCAGCCATTCGAATTAAGAAGGTACTGGGAATTCTCAGCGTTGCGCCTGAAAGTCCTGCGATGGACATGATGGTAAACAATTGCTCTTTGCTGAACGGGAAACCCAGGTTGAGCATTTGTACCGTAATTACGCCCCAGTACATCCACACTGCAAAGCCGCAGAGCAGACATGGGACTGAGATCCAGAGATTTCTGAATGCCGTTTGCTTACCGCTGGACTCCCATTGATCCACATCTTCCGGATTCCAACCAATTAGATCTGTTGACGAGGCTTGTTTCTTTGTAGGTAATGTTGATTGCATAAATGTGGAACTTTCACTGGCGCTGAGGTGCGGTTTAGAGGTCACATGTTATTCTCTACCTTCTTACTTCGCCTCCGTCGCCGGGATGAGATGTGTGAGAAACACCTTGTCTGGAATCCACCTTTGGGATGATGAGCGTGATGACCAAAGGTCATAAGATAATAAAAATGGAGAGAATTATGACTGCTCAGCGCCTATCGATTGCGCCAGTTAACGACACATTCAAGCTGCCGAAAGAGCACGGTGCTATCGTCGTGTTTTCCATGGCGTGCCTCATTTCGCTTTTTCTGTGCAGGGATAACTTGCCGCTCATCGCCTTAGCCGAAGTTATGCTTTGGGCGATGATTCTGTCGTTGCACAGGCCCAGGCAGTTATTGCTAATTACTTTTGTTGGCATGGTAGTGTTTCTCTTCGGCCCAGCCCCTTTGCCGCTCTGGATTGCAGTTGTTTATGCCGGCAGTCAGGTGACCAGCTCCAGATTTTCGAAGATAGACTCGTGGATCAGGGAAACACTGGGCTTGACGGGCGCCATTCTCGCACCCATTATGGTGTCATATGTCGTTACTGAAGATCTCCCACTGCACTTCACAGTAGCTGCGGTTCTAGTCGCTGCAACTCTCACGGGAACAGCTCTGATACGGGTCAGCCATCGAGAAGCCGGTGTGTCACCGAATCCGGTGGCTCTACTGTCATTACTCCTCTGGGTTTCTCTAGCCGCCTTTAATTCGCTGATAATCGCACTGGTATTGATTCCGTATGTTGTGCAGAGTTTGTGGATATTGAAGGTGCCAAAGCCTTCTTTCAAGCAGTTTGGACAGGTGCAGTGCTTATGTCTGATTTGGGTAGCGATGATTCTTACGCTGCACATTTTAGACAGGATCCCTCAGTAATGACTGAGACTTCGCACCATCGTCTGGTGTTTTGCTCCGTTGACAAACAAGCTTTCCGAAAAAGCCATTTGGTTGGGACATGCAAATTCGATTACGCTGACAACAAACCAATAGAAATAACACAGGTATGATCATCGCATGGTGAAGATCTATTGCAACCTGCGTTTCTGATGACCTTCAGAGAGGACCACCTTTTAACTTTGTCTCCATATTATCGAGTCTGCTCATTCTGGCTTTTAGTTTCTGGTGAGGTAAAGCGTCCTGGGACCCCATGTTGTAAACATCCAGCTCACCGCGAGTGCGGGCTTGCACTGTATCGATCATCCACATTGATGTTCCTGGAATGTAAGTTGTCGCTCCCTGAGCGACTCGATGGGCGAATAGCTGACCTGGACTTTTAAGCGCTCTTCCAACCTGGATCTTAACCGTCTTTCCGGCAACCTTTACAGGCAAAGTTGGCGCTTTGGGCGTCGGACCGGCGTGGAAACCAAAGCCAGCGTTAGCGAGCTGAATTCCCCAACCCATTTTTGTACCACCGATGATGGCGTTGTATAAGCAACGCTCCATGAACTCCTTGTCACCCTTCTTCTTCTCAGCCGCATTCATCTGGGCTTGTCGTTTGAAAATATCATCGGCTTCTTCATATATAGCTAGCCGAGTAGTCAAGCCAGGATCATCGCGTAGAGAATTTTGCTTTAAAAGAGTGAAGTGGTCTTGAAGTTGTGCCGGGGCAAAAGTACCTAACTCACGATTTATACGGCTCCTTGTCGCTTTTCCAGCGAGATAGGCTGTTGCTCGACCTAAGAGTG
>CAZISK010000147.1:0-11940 GCA_964541355.1 uncultured Candidatus Obscuribacterales bacterium | reverse complement strand
GTTGTCCGCATCGGACCTCGTCGATGACGGCGGATTGGTCGACTAAATGCGTGGGTATATACCTCGAAGTGTGAAAGTCTGCGTCGGGTGGATGAAATTGAAAATCAATATCATCGTAGTTTATATTCAACGCTATAACAAAGGTCACGAAGTGGATTTTGTGCCGCCTATTACCGGCATTCACCTGGCGGCATTGACGCCTGCTGAACATCAGGTCAGGGTGATTCACCAACAGGTGGAAGAGATCGATTTTGACACGGATGCTGACCTCGTCTGTCTCTCGTTCTTCAGCGGATTTACACCGGAAGCCTATCGACTTGCCTGTGAGTTCCGCAGGCGAGGCAAGATGGTCGTAGGCGGAGGACCGCATGCGACGTTCTGGCCGGAAGAGGTACTTCAGCATTGTGACTCTGTTATCACAGGCGAAGCCGAATCAGTCTGGGCGGGGATGCTTCGAGATGCCGCCAGTGGCGAGCTGAAGCCCATCTATAAAGGAGAGCCTGTGGCTCTGGAAGAGGTACCGACGCCTAGATACGATCTGCTGCCGAACAATTATTTTGTAAGACGAGTTGTTCAAGCGACTCGCGGCTGTCCCTTCAGCTGTTCGTTTTGCTCCGTGCCGAAAATCAATCCTGGATTCAGAGTTCGACCTGTTGAAGCCGTTCTTAAGGACATAGAATACAACGATTTCCCGTTTTGGTGGCAACGCAAAGTAGTCTGGTTTTGGGACGACAATCTGACGGCCCAACGGAGCTACGTCAAGGCTCTTTTGAAAGCGATGATCCCTTACAAGAAGTGGTGGCTTACGCAGGCAAGCATGGACATTGTCAAGGACGCAGAGTTGATGGAGCTGATGCGCCAATCGGGTTGTATCGGAGTATTCTTCGGGGTAGAGAGCTTTCTGTCAGATTCGCTCAAAGACGCCAACAAAAGGCAGAACAAGATCGATCACTATAAGGAAATCTTCGATATAGTGCATGCCAATGGAATTGCGGTGATGGCTGGATTCATCGCCGGATTTGATCACGATACCGCCGATAGTATCGAAGAGATGGCCGACAATTTGTTGGATGTCGGTGTTGACGTGCCATTCATGAGTATACTAACTCCTTACAAAGGAACGCCGCTGTATGAGAAATTGAAAGAAGAGCAGCGCTTACTCGATGAGCGCGGTTGGGAATATTACAACGGCTTCAATGTAGCTTTTCGTCCGAAAAACATGTCGCCGGAAGAGTTGTTGGAAGCGCATCGGCGATTGTGGAGGAAAGCGTTCTCTCCGTCACACGTCACGAAACGGATGCAACGCGCGGTCACCCAGCTCAGGCCGGGCGCAGCCTGGCTCTCACTGTTCATGAATAGCTTCTATGGACTGAAGCAATTGCGGGGAAATCTTCCGGTTGATATGTCGGCTGACAACGGCTACAGCCAACTGACGACCGATCGTGTCTCACCAATATTCGATCGTCCGAGTTTGCTCGAGTCTACCTAGTCATTCCTGATTTCATCTTCCTCAAGACTTGCAAGTGTATTCTGCAGTCTGTATGCTCGTATTGTTCTGTCGATGAGCTGTTCATGCTTCGAATTTCGCAAATTGTGGGCACTCTCGACATTAACTGTCGTCACTAGTGTTATCACCTTCCAAATCAGATCCACTATGCAGACCGACAATTTGGGACCGTTTCGAATTTTTGCCAATTCGCGCTATTCTCTCTATTTTGGTGGGCAATTAATCTCCTTTGTCGGGACCTGGATGCAGCAGGTCGCGCTCGCCTGGTATACCTATGAAATTACCAAATCGGCGTTCCTTCTCGCCGTAGTGGGTGTGTCTAGCCAGCTGCCGTCTCTTGTTGTTATGCCGGTCGCAGGCGTATTGGCCGACCGGCTCAATCGGCACAAAATCATAATCACAACTCAGGTATTGGCAATGGTGCAGGCTGCTGTGCTGGCCTATCTCACATTAACAAATCAGGTTCAGGTACCGCATTTGATACTACTCGGAATTGTCGCCGGTTTGATCAATTCGTTCGACATGCCTGCCAGATCTGCATTTGTCATCAGTCTCATTGAGAAAAAGGATCTGCCCGCGGCGGTGGCGATGAATTCATCACTGCTCAACATCACTCGACTGATCGGACCGGCTCTTGCTGGTTTTATAGTGGCGGCGTACGGCGCCGGTATTTGCTTCTTACTAAACGCTGTCAGTTATGTGGCTGTAATTGCGGCACTGCTCCTCATTAAAGGCGACTTCCGCGCAAAACCGAAGACTAACAGTGGCGTATTAGGCGAACTGAAGGAAGGTTTGCAGTACACCTGGTCAACCAGCCCGATCCGAGCTGTTCTGTTGTTGGTCTGCATTTTCGGTGTTGGTGCGGCCTCGTACATCTTGTTATTGCCGGTGTTTGTCAAACAGATAGGCGGCGACGCCAATACTCTCGGTTACCTGATGTCCGCTTCCGCAGCCGGATCTCTTGCCGGCACATTGACTCTGGCTTCGCGCAAGAGCGTTCTCGGGCTTGGCAAATGGGTGGTGGCATCGGCAATCTTGTTTTCTTTAGCGCTGATGGCTTTTTCGTTTATCAACTCGTTTTGGCCTGCTATGGTCGGATTGGCATTCATCGGCGCGATGATGATGCTGATGATGGCTTCCTGCAGCACTATCCTGCAATCGGTTGTCGATGAGGATAAGCGCGGTCGAGTCATGAGCCTTTTTGCGATGTCTTTCATGGGTACCGCGCCATTGGGCGGTATGGTGAGCGGATACGTGGCCAATCATTTCGGTTTCCAGACAACAGTCATGGGCTGTGGAGTCTACTGCCTGACGGTTGCTCTAATCTTCTCGGCGTTCATTCCCAGGTTGAGGACAGAAGCGTATCCAGCTTACGTAAAACACGGGCTGCTGCCGCCCCAGGAAAAGGAGATTGGACCCCGTCCCGTGGAAACCGGCGGTTGATTGTAAGAAACGATCAGGGATAGCGGCGGAAAGAGTACAGACCTGCGGCGAACAACAATCCTGCCATCACTTTTCCCCACAACGAGATGAATCGTGAGATCTTGTCGTCCGGCATCCTTGCCGGCTTTGGCCTGTGGGCAATGCGTTGAGCCGCCAGCATGGTTGGCTTCAGCACGCAACGGTTGGGAAATCTAACTTCGTAGTGCACCACCAGTTGACCTGAAGGATAAGCCTGTCTCACATAGTCCTGCTCCAAGGGAGAAGGCTGGTAGCGTTGAACCAGATAAGGCCCATCTTGGGTCTGTATTTCGAAGTCGATCAGATCGCCCAATTCGTAGAGCCCACGTGTCTTTATGAAGGCGACGTTGGTAATTAGGTTTTGCTTGACCAGGCTGATTGCCGCTTGCTGTTCGGTCTTGTACTTGTTGTCCCAATACCAATCGGCCACCTTCTCACCATTGAAGGAGGTCGCCAGAACCAGGAACGCCAGAACGATCAAAAGCATTTATTAAATCCCGAATTTGGAATGGTTGTTTAACGTTCTCCGGGTCCCCAATCGATACCACTTTAGTCTAGAGCAAGCCAAGAGACAATACTTCAGGTCTTTTCCGTTTTAAAGTCCCTTCGGGGCGACTGATATACTGCAAGAATGAGAGAGTTATCCCCGCTGACATCCGAGAAAAGTGTTACCCAGACGGGGCGCCCTCTTTCTTCGCATCGTTTTTCGGCGATTTTGCCGATGAAGCCGGAGGTCGCTCAGGCGACCGGCGAAGAGCTGATAAACGTGCTGAAGAGATGCATCCTTGAGACCGATCTGACTGCGGTAGCCGAGGTGGAAGCGGAATTTCATCCGTTTGGACTTTCGGCAGTCGTGATTCTCAAGGAATCACATGTCGCTGCACACTGTTGGCCCGAGATAGACAAAATCCTGGTCGACGTCCATATCTGCGACTACTTCTGCGACAATCGTCAAAAGGCACAGGACCTATGCGGGAGGCTTGGGATGGCACTTGCCGGTGACGCCGACCTTGATCGGTGGCATTACTCGAGAATTGTCGAGAAGCCCAAAACTCAAGATTGATCAGGGTTTGTGTACGAAAAACGGTTGCAATTCAATAGTTGTTAACGATCTATTATCTAATCCGTCTCCAAGATGGATGAAAGGTATTATGGGTTTTGTCCGGTAGAGTCAGGTGGTGCAAATAGTATGTTCGACCTTTTCAAAAAACAATTCATAGACGTAATCGAATGGACTGAAACGAGCAATGGTGTCCTGGCTTGGCGTTTTCCCGCAGCGGATCGTGAGATCCAAAATGGTGCGCAACTCACGGTTAGAGAGTCTCAGATGGCGGTCTTCGTTAATGAAGGCAACATCGCTGATGTGTTCAGCCCCGGTCGATATCAGCTCTCGACCAAGACGCTTCCGATTTTGACCACCCTGCTCAACTGGGACAAGTTATTCAAATCTCCCTTCAAATCAGATGTTTATTTCTTCTCGACGCGCGAGCAGATCGATCAGCGCTGGGGCACCCCCACGGCGGTACAGATAAGAGACAAGGAGTTCGGAGTCATTCGGCTGAGAGCTTTCGGCACCTTCTCCTACAAGATCGATGAACCCTCCACTTTTTACACTAAGATCAGCGGCTCCCGTGGACAATACACGGTTAGCGAGCTGGACGGGCAGCTGCGCTCGTTGGTCACGATGGCGATCGCTACCAAGTTCGGTCAGGGTGAAGTAGCCTTCCTCGATATGGCCGGCAATCAAACCAAGTTTTCAGAAGAGCTGAGGAAGGAGCTCGACCCGAAGTTCTTCGAATACGGGCTAAAACTTGAGTCTTTCGTCGTCCAGAGCGTTACTTTGCCTGAGGAGCTCCAAGCTTATCTCGACAAGCAATCGCAAATGAATCTGGTCGGCGACATGCAAAAGTATGCCAATTTTCAGGTCACCGAAAGCATTCCTGCAGCCGCGGAGAATTCCGGCGGTCTGGCTGGACTGGGAGTTGGTGTCGGTGCTGGTGCCATAATTGGTCAGCAATTCGCTCAATCAGCCCAGGCTCTGGGCCAGGGTGCTCCCGCCCAAGCCGCTCCCCAGGAAGATCCGTTCGTGTTGCTCGAAAAGCTGCAAGCTTTGCACGAGAAAGGTATCCTTTCCAAGGAAGAATTTGAACTGAAGAAGGCCGAGATACTGAAGAAAATTTGATGCTAGAGCTTAGCTGCCCAGCTTGTGGTGCGCCTGTGGGCTTTCGGTCAAGAGCCTCCGTGTTTGCGGTGTGCAGCTTTTGCACGTCGACTCTGGTCAGACACGACGTGGATCTTGAAGCCGTCGGTAAGATGGCGGAGCTTCAGTTCGAAATGACACCATTTCAGATCGGCACGACCGGCATGTACGATAATCGCAAATTCGAGATTATTGGCAGGCTGAAAGTGTCGTACAACGAAGGCTTTTGGAACGAATGGTACACCATTTTCGGTGGAGACGAAACCGCCTGGCTCGCTGAAGCGCAGGGTTTTCTAGGGATGTGCTTTGCCCTCGATGACACCAGCCAGATTCCGAGAGTCGAGTCGGTGCAGCCGGGCAAGCTCATCGAAATCAAGCCTAACGGCTATTACGAGGTCGAAGACATCCGCCGCGTTCATTGTCTATTTAGCGAAGGCGAGCTTCCGATGAACGCGGTGCAGGGGCGACGATCGACAAGCGTCGACCTGGCCGGGGCCGATGGAAAGATGGCGACCATAGAATATGGCGAAGCTGTGCGAGTCTACACCGGACGATACCAGGATTTCGACGATTTCAAATTTCAAAATCTGAGGAGACTCGATGGCTGGTAGCTCTGAAACTGCTAAACCCGCCAAAAAGGTAACCACCTTCTCGTGCTCGAAATGTGGTGCACCGGTCTCTGTGCGCTACCCCGGGCATTCGATGTCAGCCGTATGCGATCGATGCTATTCAGTGATCGATACCACCAATGATGCCTTCCGGGTTATCGACACTTACTTCAAAAAGATGCAGGTCCATCCTCGTATCGAGCTTGGCGCTCGCGGCGAGCTCAATGGGAAGACCTGGGAGGTAATCGGCTTCGTCGTCCGAGAAGATACGGCGAGCGGATTCAAATGGGAGGAGTATCTCCTGTTTAGTCCATACTATGGGTATCGCTGGCTCACGTGCAACAACGGGCACTGGAGTTTGGTTCGGACGGTCAAAGAGAAGCCGGACTATACTTCCGACTACGCGAAGATCGACGATAAAACCTACAAGCTCTTTTATCGAGGGCGGGCGCAAGTATACTTCGTGCTCGGTGAATTCTACTGGAAGGTAGCCGTCGGAGAAGAGGTATGGATGGCGGATTATATAAGACCGCCTGAAATGCTGTCCATGGAAGAAGATCGCGCCCAGAAGGTCTGGAGCATCAGTGAGTACATTGAGCCGAAAGTCGTCAGAGAAGCCTTCAGTGTTGATGACGATTCAATTGCGACGCCAGTCGGCGTCGCCCCAAACCAACCATCCGGCGAGACAGCAGCCTGGAAAAAAATTGCAACGTACTGGGCTATTTTTTTCCTGGTTCTGACTGGGTTGCAATTTATGCATTGCAGTTTCGCGCTCAACAGGATCGAATACGAGGTCAACGTGCCCTACATGTCTAAACAGGACGGGACACTGATTGCCGACACCAATAAGGCGGAGTCGTGGACATCTCCAGTATTCGAAATAGGCAAAGACAAAGGGAACGTAGAAATCTCGATAAAGGGCGACGTCGATAATAGCTGGTTGTATGTCTACGGCGAGCTCGTCAATGACGATACAAATGAAACGTTTACCTTCGAGCGCACAGTAGAGTACTACCACGGCGTCGATGAGGGCGAGTCCTGGAGTGAGGGCAACTCGAGCGATCACATACTGATCGGCAACGTACCGGGAGGGAAGTATTATTTGAATCTTGATATCGATAATGGTGGCACCAAAGCCGCTGATCGGAAGACAGTGTACGTACAGTTGAGGAGAGACATTGCCGGCTACGCTAACTACCTGTGGTGCCTGTTATTCATATCAATTATGCCAATTTGCGTCTATTACAGGAGCAGAGCGACTGAGATAGCTCGCTGGTCCGATAGCGAATATTCTCCGTATTAATCGACAAGCTGAGAGGTGGGTTGAACTTATGGATAAGGTCTATGGTATTTTCGGAGCTCTGATGTGTATCTACTTCTGGTACGCAGATGTGAACAACATCAGATTTTTCGAAGGGGAATCGGCTGGACACACAAAACCAACCGGTCCGGGAGTTCATCATAAATAGGGAGAATGATTGTGGATCAAGTATTCCAGCTGCAACACTTCGTAGCGGCTATTGTCTATTCCGGTCTTGGCATTGCTATTTTGAGCGTCTCGTTTGTCATATTTGACTGGATTACGCCTGGAAAAATGTGGAAGGAAATTGTCGAAGAGAAAAATTTGCCTCTTGCTATTACACTTGCTGCAATGACTATCGCTGTCGGAAATATTATAGCTTCAGCCATCCGCGGGTAGTTGATTGACATACGCTCTTCTAGTTACAGCATTTGTCATTTCGACATGCGGTCTGATTTATGAGCTGATCGCAGGTACGGTTGCCAGCTACTTGCTGGGAGACTCGGTCACGCAATTCTCCACTGTAATCGGCGTGTATCTGTTTTCGATGGGTATCGGTTCGTTTCTTTCTAGATATGTAGATAAGGAGATCATTCGAACATTTGTTCAAGTCGAGATGCTGGTCGGGCTTGTTGGTGGTTGGTCCGCCGCGCTTCTCTTTCTCTCGTTCGAACATGTCGAGAACTTCCGAATACTGCTCTATGCAATCGTCACAATTATCGGAATTCTAGTGGGTCTTGAAATTCCTTTGTTGATGCGGATTCTCAAGGATCGGCTAGAATTCAAGGATCTGGTATCTCAGGTTTTTACCTTTGACTATGTCGGTGCTTTGCTCGCTTCTCTGCTATTTCCCCTGCTTCTGGTTCCGTATCTAGGATTGATCCGATCCGCATTTTTGTTCGGAATTTTGAACGCCTGTGTGGCTATCTGGACTCTGCAACTGTTTCGCAACGATTTGAAAAACCTCTTAGTACTACGGGCGATGGCAATCGCAGTGGCACTCGTTCTAACGGCTGGATTCGCTTTTTCCGATCGACTGATGACGATTGCGGAAGCATCTACATACCAGGAGCCGATCATATTTTCGAAATCGAGCCCTTACCAGCGGATCGTTATTACTTGCAAGGGCAAAGAGGTCAGGCTGTTTCTCAACGGCAATCTTCAATTCAACTCGAGAGATGAGTATCGATACCATGAGGCGCTCGTTCATCCCGCAATGGCCAGCCTCAAGGATCCGGAGAGTATTCTGGTTTTGGGCGGCGGCGATGGAATGGCTGTCAGGGAGTTGCTCAAGTACCCGACGGTCAAGTCGATAACCCTTGTTGATCTCGATCCGCAGATAACAGAGCTATTCAAAAGTAGAGGTCTGCTCGGTCAGCTCAATAAGAATGCGCTGGTCGATCCTCGCGTCAAAATTGTCAACCAGGACGCATTCGTCTGGCTTCGCGCCAGCTCTGAGAAGTTCGACTGTGCCATCATTGATTTCCCGGATCCGAGCAATTTTTCTCTAGGAAAATTGTACAGCGACACTTTCTATAGGGCTGTAAGACGTGCTCTGAAGCCGGAAGGAGTTGCGGTGATTCAGAGCACGTCGCCATTTGTCGCGAAGAATTCGTACTGGTGCGTTGTTAACACTCTGAAGTCGGTTGGATTCCAGACTACCCCTTATCATGTCTACGTGCCGTCGTTCGGTGACTGGGGATATGTGATCGCCTCTAACCAGCCTTTCGCTCCTGCCGAGAGCTATCCGGCCGGATTGCGCTACATGTCGAAGGATTCGTTGGCTCAGATGATGGTGTTTCCCCCTGATATGATGCCGACGGAGCAATGCGTCAACAAGCTCAACAATCAGAAGCTCGTTCATCTCTTCGAGTCCGAGTGGAGCGAGTATGTCGACACGTATTAGTCGAGCAGCTTTCCTGAAAGGGCTTCTGGGCTGTTCTGTCGCGCTTACAGCAGGAAAAATCGCCTTCGACTGGATGCAGCGCGAGCCCAAGTTTCCCTGTCGGGTGCTCGGTCCCTCAATGGACGTTGGGCACAAAATCAGAGACCGGCAGTTGCAGGATGCTAAGGTCGACTCGCCCGCGCTCGATAAGAAGCTAGTCATTGCCGGTGGTGGCGTGGCTGGTTTGTCAGCGGCCTGGTGGCTGAAGCGCAACGGTTTCACAGATTTCATATTGCTCGAGCTGGAGAGCAATGTTGGTGGCAACTCTGCTTCCGGATCCAACAATGTGAGCTCATATCCCTGGGGTGCACACTACGTCCCTTTAGCCAATGAAGAATCGACCATGGTGAGAACCCTGTTCGAAGACCTTGGTATCATTTGCGGTATCGATCCATCCGGACTTTCTGTCTACAATGATCTCTATATGTGTCATGACCCGGAAGAGCGCTTGTTCAAAGACGGCACCTTTCAAGAAGGGTTGATTCCAAGGCGGGGACTGCAGAAAAATGACAAGGAAGATATCGATCGATTTTTCGACTTAATGCGTAAGTATCGTCAGATGAGAGGTAGCGATGGTAAGCGTGCGTTCGCCATTCCTCTTGAATTGAGTTCGCAGGATGCAGAGCTGCTTGCTCTCGACAAGATTTCGATGGCTGATTGGATGAGCCAAAATGGTTTTTCAACCAGACCGCTCAACTGGTACATCGACTACTGTTGCCGTGACGACTATGGCTCGTCGCCCCAGCACGTATCGGCCTGGGCCGGCATCCACTATTTTGCCGGTCGCAACGGAAAGGCGGCCAATGCCGAGACCAACTCTGTCGTCACATGGCCGAGCGGCAATGGATTTCTGGTCGATCAGCTAAAATTGAAATTGCAGGAATTCATAAAAACCAATACCGCCGTCATCAGGCTGGAGAAGAACGACGCTGGTAGGATCTGCACCAGCTTCTATGATACAAAGGCTAACTCGCTCGGTCGATTTGACTCGGACTATGTAATTTGTGCGACGCCGAGATTTCTCGCTCAGCGAATAATGGCGGAGCCGACCGCGCTCAACAGCTCCGATCTGGCTTATGGACCCTGGATGGTCGCCAACATAACGCTAAAGATGATGACCGAATCCAAAGGGGTGGGATTGGCCTGGGACAATGTGCGCTACGGCAGCCCGTCTCTGGGCTATGTAGTTGCGACGCATCAAAACATTACCACCCGGAAGAATGCGCCGACCGTAATCACGTACTATTATCCGCTCGCCGGTACGGATCCACGCGAAGCCAGGCAGAGCCTGGTAAAAATCGATACTGAAGAGTGGTCGAAACGGATCGTCGAAGATCTCGAAAAAATGAACCCCGGAATTGGCTGGCAAATAGCGTCTATGGATCTTTGGCCATGGGGTCATGGAATGATTCGACCCTCAGTCGGTTACATCTGGGGAGAAACCCGCAAGAGAATGCAGCAGCCAAATGGCAATGTTTACTTCGCACACTCCGATATGAGCGGCATCTCCAATTTCGAAGAAGCGCAGTACCGCGGCGTTGAGGCGGCTAAAATGATACTGGCCAGGGTCGGTATAGGATAATAAGGTGATAATCGACCGGATGCCGGCGAAACACGGCTGGAGGTAAGCGATACTCTCATGACACAGGCTGTGGTGAAACCCACTTCAATGACGCTCAGGTCACAACCTTGGCTGTCGTCGCCTTCTTGGGACAGTCTGCTGATTATTTCTCCTGCATTTTTGAGTGCATTGGTCGCGCTGCTCTTCAAATCGCAACTGGACAATAGCCAGTATATGCCTCTCTGGGCCTGGGTTAGCTTCGTTCTGGTCGTCGATGTTGCTCATGTGTATGCGACATTGTTCCGCACTTACTTCAATGAGCGCTCGTTTGTTGAAAATAAGCCGCTTCTGTTGTTGATACCACTTGTCTGCTGGACCGGGGGTTGGCTCCTCTACTCCTTCAACGATATCTATTTCTGGAGGGCACTGGCGTATCTTGCGGTCTTTCATTTCATCAGGCAGCAGTACGGCTTCGTCGCTCTCTATGCCAGACAAGATCCAGAGGGGTTTGAAAAATACCGGTGGCTCGATCATCTCACGGTGTACACGGTGACGCTATTCCCGTTGTTGTATTGGCACACGCATTTGCCTCGAAATTTCCACTGGTTCATACAGGGTGATTTCGTTTCCGATCTTCCGGCGGCATTGTCCGAAGCGGGCTTCGTCTTCTACGTTGTGGTGGTTCTTAGCTATCTTGTGAAAGAGGCGCTGCTGTTTCGAAAGATAGCCTTCCTCAACATTCCGAAAAATTTGATTGTGGTCGGAACAGCGTTCAGTTGGTGGGTCGGAATCGTTGCACTCAACTCCGATCTGGCATTTACAATGACGAATGTTTTGACACACGGAATTCCTTATATGGCGCTAATCTGGCTGTACCATTATAAGAAACGGGGCGCTGATGGGCAAGAGCAAGGCACCGCAGATGGTGCGAAGTCGAAGTTTAATCTGGTTGCAATTCGCGACTTCGCTCTGACATTTGCTCCGGCATTTGTTCTTTTTCTGGTTATGCTTGCCTATCTTGAAGAAGGACTATGGGATGGGTTCGTCTGGCGTGAGCATCTGACGTTCTTCAGTCCGTTTTCAGGTCTGCCGACGATTACCGATGCCGCCGTACTTGCCGTATTGGTGCCATTGTTGTCGCTTCCTCAATCGACTCATTACGTGCTCGACGGTTTTATCTGGCGAGTCAAGGACAAGAAGAGCATTTGGTCGGCAAGCAGGTAGCTCAACACCTGTGTCGATCGAATCCTCGCTGTTTCACCCGTGTGGTGAAGGCGGGTTGAGGTAAAGAAGGGAGCAAGCTGGCATCTTTTCACCACAGATAAAGTTCTATGGAGTCAATTCAAGAATTTGCAAGG
>CAZISK010000146.1:0-11942 GCA_964541355.1 uncultured Candidatus Obscuribacterales bacterium | reverse complement strand
CGGCGGTCCACCGCCGTCAGTTGTTGTCGGCTTCGGCGGTCCGCCGCCGTCAGTTTTTGTCGGCTTCGGCGGTCCACCGCCGTCAGTTGTCGTCGGCTTCGGCGGTTCACCACCGTCAGTTGTTGTCGGCTTCGGCGGTCCGCCATCTCCAGGAATTGTCGGCGGTTTTCGCGGAGGCGCAACTCGTGCAGATTGCGAGCCTGAAACCGTAGTCTGACCGGTCAAGCCCTTACCGTCGCCGCCCGGCTTCGAGTCTCCGGGTTTGCCACCAGGCGGGCCACCACGGCCACCAGGCGGGCCACCACGGTCAAACCGTTCCGGTCTTGGGTCGCGGATCTTGCCAGTAAGTAGATCTTGGACCAGTTTCTGAGTTGCGTCGAAATTGCGATTTTCAGGTGGAACTAGATGCTCCGCGGCAGCCATAGCCAATTGTTGATTGGCTTGTGCAAGCGGGCTTCCGGCACCGTCTCTATTCGCCTTGTTGCCATGGAAAATCGCATCCAGGAGCAGTTTCACTTCGCCAATATTCTTAGCACCCGGCAATACCATTCTCAAAAGATCCTGATATTCCGGGGCGGAACGCGATGTATCAAGTTTCTGCAGAATATTTCTGAGGGCAGTGTGATCTGTGGCTCCAAGTTCCAGTAAGCGCTCGCGGATTACAGGATCTTGCACGTCCAAAACTTCCTGCAGTTTGCCCAACCTGAAAGTCATGTCGTTGACTGGCGGCTTGTATTCTCGCTCTGGCTTCCTCGGTGGCGGCTGAGTTTGCCTGGCCGCTTCGAGAGCCTTAGCAAGATCGGCAGGTAAAGCCTCTGAGTAGGTCGGCGCCTGGCCGGCAACCTTGGCATCTGTGACATATTGCCCTTTAATCTGCTCGACGAACCATCGCGGTAGCGCCGCGTCCAGCGTTTCATGCGGTTTTGCTTCAGAAGGTGCTCCATCTTGAGCCTGAGTCAACCGCGCATCAACGTAGAAGTTGAGCCAATCGGGCAGCGGCTCTCCACCTTTAGCCTTCGTGGCTGAGGCTGCGGGATCGGCAAGGAATCTTCTAACCGCTTCAAGCGGAACGGCTTGTTTACCAGGTTCGCCGAATCCCCTGTATTGTTTATATGCATCAGCAACTTCCGGATGCAACAGGACGTCTCTGTCTGGAATCCACATTTTCTGCAAGTTGGTGGCATTATCCGAAACGGCATCGACCGGTTTTTCATACAGATAATCCAACCACTTGGCGAATTGCTCAGTAGTCATATCGCCAATGCACTTGGCAAATTGCATCGCTTCGATTCGCTTCTTAGTAGGGGAGGAGAGATCGAACGCTGCCATTCGCTCGTCCATCGTTCTTCGTCCGCCACCGGTCGGTGCTAATGGATCTGCCGTTTTCGGTCTTTCGACAGGAGTCTCGTTGCTGCCGATCAATCCAGTCATATCTATCTTGCCGGGCGTTGTAGCTCCACCGTCAGATTCTGGGCGTCGGCCGCCAGCCTCTGCCTCGCCGGGAGTCAAATCCAGCCGAATCGGCTGCACGGCGGCAGCACTGCTTCCGGTTTTGACCTCGTTTGCCGGGCGTGTTCCGTCATGAACCTCGGTAAAGCGTGTCAACCCATCAGTCCCAAAGTAATACTCAATTGGACCGACCGGCTTGCTATTGTTGCTCTGCTTCGCATATTCCTTGGCCCAGTTATGCAAGTCTGGGTTGTTTCTCAGCCATATGAAAACATCGTGCCGGAATCGGAGGTATCCTTCAACATCTTGCGGGACCGCTCGCACGATCTGCATGAACTCCACCCAACGCGTGGCCTGGCTTTCAGTGACATTGCCCTCTTGCTTGATTTTAATAGGTATAGGAGCGCCAGCTGCATCGACATATTGGTGTTTGACACCTTCTGGTGGCAGATAGGCTTCTCGCACAATTGCCTCCAGCCGAGCATCATTAAAGTCCCGGGCAACCTGAAGCAGCGCGTCTCTGAGTCCCTTACCTTCTCCACGAGCGAATGAGAAGAAATCTCCAACATCTTTAGGAGTGGTGCTAACTTCGGACGCTTTGTAAGCAAGGTCAGCGCCCTTTTGAAGGATGCTCTGCAGCTCTTCTGCGACAGGTATTTCGACTTCCTTCTTGACATCACCACTGCCCATCGTTTTGCCTTCGGTTACTTTCTTACCGTCTTTGACCACACGATCAGCACCGGACCCCGCCAACTTTTCTTTGCCGTCACCAGTCAACGACTCTGATGTGCCCGCCTCCGGAATTACTACAACAGCTTCACGGGCTCTGAGCATGCCCTCCAAGTTCGACGTAGCAGTCTTTCTGGCTCGGTACTCGCGGGCGATGTCTGCCAGAGGCACTTCAGAGCCTGGGATTCTGTGGAATGCACTCAGCGTTCCACCGACGGCGGTCATCGTCACCATGCTCTCAACTCGTTCCTGGTTGGTTGGCGCCCGATCTTTTAACAGCCTGGTGCCGACCTCAGCATTTGCAAAACCGGCAGGAATACTGGGAAGAGCACCCATGCTAAAGTCATAACCAATCTTTTTCGCCTTGTCAGCGACGGTGGCTTGCCATGTAAGTGGGGTGGGTGCCTCAGCCAGGCTCGCGGCCAAGCTGCGAGTAGAGTGTCGAAGGGCGACACTACCGGCGGTGAGCGTTCCGAACGTGACCGCTCCAGTTGCGCCGTGCTTCAAACGAGTTTCCCAAAACTTACTCAGGTCCTTGTTATCGACCGGATTCAAAAAGAAATCGTAAGTAAAACCGGTGAGCGCGCCGTCAGCTATCAGTCCGGCATTTGAAGTAGACAACAAACGCGACCCAGCGAGCACTCTCGCCTCTGTCCGCCCTGCAAACGTCAAACCGCTCTTTCCGAGCGCGCCTTTGGTCGCCATAAATGGAAGTGCCATTCCAGCACCCGAGCCGACTTGCTGCACTCCCCATAGCGCTGTATAAGGCTTCGCCGGTTCTGGAGGTGGCAGGACTGTTATCTTATCAGCCAACTTGGTGTCGGCAAATTGAACCAAGGACCGCACAGGAGCCTGAATTCCGCTGTATGCGCCGGCGTGAAAGAATTCCACAGTCAGATCGATGATGTCGGCATTCTCTCGCTCAGCCCTCTTGAACTGCTGATTGAGCGCGGCATCGCGGAGAAGGAGATCGCGGGCGGCTGGGCCCAGCTCTTTCTTGTGGCCATCTCCACCGGGTTTAGCGTTGTCTGCTGGCTTGTCCGACATGTAGTTCCAAAGAAACGGGAGAGCACATCAACATCATTGGCGGCAGGCTTGTGATATAGCATTTAGCAGCCTGCAGCATAGCAAGGGTACGATTAAATGTATGGACGAACAATGGTGTTTCTCCCATTGGGATCAAATTCTGCTGTTTTTGCTCCACGGGGTATGATCGAGTTGTGCTAGACTCCTTTTTTGAGGAATAAGCCATACTTTTGTAAATGGTTTAACCGTGGCGGAATGGCAAAAATACTACTAGTCGAAGACGAGCCCGACATAGCAGATCTGATAATCGCGTGGCTGAAAAACGAGCATCACACGATTGAATATGCGCCCAACGGCGAAGATGCCACATCGCTACTGACAATTTATCAGTTCGACGTAATCATTATGGACTGGATGTTGCCAGGGGTAAGCGGCGTGGAGGTTTGCAGCACATTCCGTAGTCGCGGAGGAACAACGCCAATCCTCATGCTCACCGCCAAGAAGCATGTTGACGAAAAATCAGCTGGACTCGATGCTGGTGCTGATGATTATTTGACAAAACCGTTTGAATTGAAGGAGCTTTCAGCTCGCATTCGCGCACTTCTCCGCAGACCGACGACTTTTAGTGGAACAGTCTTGAAAGTCGGACCGCTGGTTATGGACACCGCGACCTATAAAGTAAGCCGGGTCAATGAAGAGATTTCACTTCTACCAAAAGAATTTGCCTTGCTCGAGTTTTTCATGCGCCATCCCAATCAGGTGTTCAGCGCAGAGGCTCTGCTCGATCGAGTTTGGACGTCGGACTCGGAGGCCTCACCGGAAACTATCCGCACCTATATAAAGAGGTTGCGCAAGAAGATCGATGAAGAAGGTAAACCATCGCTTCTCAACACTGTGCATGGCGTTGGATACAAGATGGTTGAGCCAGGTCCGAGCCACTGAAATCAACGTAGCACCATAGATGGTACTACATTAAAAACGGGCTTTGATTTGTGACTTTTTTGTGTAGTGGGTACTTTTCAGCTACATTTACGATCATTTCGCAAGTCGAATGCAGAACAACAGCTCGTTCAGTCATTTGTGGCATTTTCGTGAAACGTGCTTGTTAAGCGCGTTTTGAAAAGAAACAGAAAAGAGTTTGACCAACTTTCGACTAATTTGTGACTATTTTGGGAGCAACTTTTTGCAAACTATCAAAACTGGAAATAGCCTATTGACAACCACCTCCAGGTTTTTTCGTAGAAACCGAAAATTCGATTAGCGATATTGAATACGATTCCACAAAATTGTCACATATATCACCTACACTCTAAACATCGAACCACGCATTAGTGATTCGGCGTTACGGGGAAAACAATCAAAATGTCCTACACCAAGATCACCTCATCGCAGTCCGGGAGATATTACACTCTCAAATCGCTCCAACCGCTTAACCTGGACGAACTGCAATATCTGCATCATGGTGGACTGACACCTCAGAAGAAGAAACGCAACGGTTTTTTCAACAAGTGCATTGAATCCTTCAGAGTCAATTACCCTAAAGTAAAACAGTTTTTTGAAGAGCTCTTGTATGAGCCTATTCATCAATCTGATGTTTACTCTCACGCCGAATAACGAACCCGTCGAAATTTCTTTCTGACAAAGGGGCGGACTGAGTTTACTCAGTCCGTCGGGGTATTTGGGAGATTTTGCCACATCCAAAATAGTTTGACCAACCATGCGATCGAGGAATATTGATTATGCATGCTGGTTCGATTACAGGCTGAATGGCATTCGATACGACCAACGAAGAAAACTCTTCTTCAAAATTCGAAGAGCTTTTGAAAGAAGCGGCGCCGTTAGGAAATGCGCAGCAAGATCGCGATGCTGAGCGGTCGGACGGCAGCTCAATCCTCAGCACGAAAAAAAAACTTGATCGCTACGAAATCGAAGCGGAGCTCGGTCGCGGCGGCATGGGAATTGTGTATCGGGCTGCAGACCCATTTCTCAAGGAGACGGTTGCTCTTAAAGTCTTGGTGTCTACTCAGTTCAATGAAGCACATTTTGTCCGCTTCCAAAAAGAAGCGAAAGCGATCTCTGCCTTATCACATCCGGGTTTCGTAAAGGTATTCAATTTCGGCATCGAAAGCGGCAATCCGTTCATGGTGCTCGAGTTCATCAATGGTGTCAGTCTTAGTTCGCACATAAAGGAACATGGAGCCTTAGAGCCCTTAAAGGCTTTGCAGATCGCTTCTCAAATTGCGACGGCTATGGCCCACGCGCACAACCACAATGTTCTGCACCGCGATCTCAAGCCGAGCAATATCATGCTCGTCAACAAGGACAATCAGCAGAGCGTCAAGATTATCGATTTCGGAATTGCCGTTCTCATGAATCAAGAGATCACAGGACGATATGTCACTCCATCGGATGCACTAATCGGAACGCCAGCTTACATGAGCCCCGAGCAGATCGGAAACCGCGGATTCGATAAGCGATCTGATCTATATTCACTCGGATGCATTCTTTTTGAGATGCTCAAAGGCGCGCCACCATTCGTTGGAGACTCGGCTCTTGAAGTCATGCACATGCATTGCGCGAATGCCATTCCAAGGTTGTCGTTGGGAGTCAGTCACGTTGATGAGCTCTTGAACCGCTTGATTGAAGCTGCTCTGCAAAAAGAACCAGAACAGAGAGCGCAGTCGATGGAGGAATTTTCCGAATCTATCGCTTTGACAATCGAATCGACTGAGATTCTCAGGGAGCCATTTATCCCACCAGAAGCCATAGATCCTCCGCCAGATCAATCGTTATCGAAGGAAGTGAAGACCAGCGTATCGGCGATTGCGGGTATCATCTGTCTATGTGCGACGCTAGCCTGTGCTGCAATAGTCTACTACTGGCCTAAACAAGAACACTTCCGACTCAAAAACGAATTGAAGGAAGCCCAACCTTTTTTGCTAGGTTTAGAAAGCAAAATGGAGAAACACAGCGACGAGAGAATACTGGAGCTATTAAGAACCAGTCATCCGTATTCCATCAAGATCAGCAAGGGTACTGTCACAGACAAAGGCATTAGCTATCTGAAGGGCCTTCCGATTCGGCATGTATTAGCATCGGACCTGGAGAACGTAACAGAGAAAGGAATCGCCGAAATCTGCTCACTCAAGCACCTCCGCACTCTAGACTTGAGTGCCAACAAGAAGGTGACAGTCGATGCTCTGAAAAAAATTAAGAACATAAAGCCCTTGCACATTCTGTTGCTAGACAAATGCGATCTGACACCCGATGGGTTACGAGAGATTAGCGGCTGTAAAAGACTCACACGACTCTCCCTGGCTGCCAACTCAGCTGTAGGAGCCGATCATCTGAACGTCATTGCTGATATGCCATATCTGCAGGTATTGAATATCGCAAACACGAACCTGGACGGCAAAGATCTCAAGAAATTGACAAAACTACCGCATCTTCATCACCTCAATTTAGCCAGCAACCAAGGCGTTACTGAGGCTGACTTGATTGATCTAATTAAGCATTGTCCTGTGCTCGAGACACTCAACATTGATGGAACCGGTGGCGCAACCGACAAGGTCGTCCAGATCGCAGCCTCCTCGATATCGATCAAGTATCTGATCGGCTTCGACTGTCCCAACATAAGCGAAGCAGCACGAAAAGATTTTTCGAAACTGCCAAACCGTCGATTCATAGACGCCATATCTGCGGACAACAGCGAAGAAGATCTGGACGCAATAGTTAATAAACCGAAGCTTGTTGAGGATTTGATGCCGTGGAGGGGCGCTTCAGCAGAGAAACGGAAGCAAGACTCTATCAATCGCAAGCTGAAGCGTAAACGAAAGCAGACTCGCACAAACAAATTCGACTTCAGCGAGCCTTAGACCCGATGAGTTTGCTTACTTGCCTGATCGGCTGGACCCCTCCATGACGGCGATCTGCAACTTGCCGAGACTCGCACTTTTTCCCACAACGGTAAACCGATATCGGTTTACCGTTTGACACTGAGGCTCCATCCGCGCATCGAGCATTTCCCGCTCGACGCACATTCGCCAAGAACTTGCCAAAGGTTCACTTGAAAACCAAACTCTGTATATCAACTTGCCAAATCAACTGTCATCCGAGTTCGACTCACTGTCCGATCCACTGAGCAGCAAATCCTCTATAACCGGGATGTAGTCCCGATATTCATCAGTAAGCGCTTGCATCTCGTCGCGATTCAAAAGAATCAGCACCTCGCGAAGCCGCAACTTTCCAGCTTCAGATAGAGACAGGTTGCCATTCTCGATCAGAGCGACGACCCGCTCTTTGTAGAGATCGAGAGGCTCTCCCTGAGTGCGAGCATGGATCGAGATGCGAGCCAACCTCAGCATGCTTCTCAAGTCGGCACGATGAAGCTCGGATGGTCCGTCGAGACCGAACTCTTGGACCGTTCTCTGGTAGGTCTTGTCGCTGTTGTCAGCATCATCGACATGCTCAATTGCTTCGTAGATCGCCAGCGCTCTGCGAAACAGCCGTCCCGGAGTCATCTCTCCTTCCAGAAATTGAGCGAGCTGACTCCTGCCGATCATAGGTAGGATCTCACTTCGACCACCAGCTCCGAGTTTTTCTCTAACCTCGCTTTGCTGACGGTAATCCTCTTCCAAACCCTTTACAGCCTGAAGCTTATCAGCAACTTCCTTCTGCAAGTCGTCATCGAACGCAAACTGCAGTCTGCCGACAACGATCGCGAGGAACAAACCCACGCAACTCAGAAGCAAAAGGACCGTATACAAATCAGCATTCATTCAATTATCGTTGGACAAGGCGGACGGTACTAATCATATATCCGAGCCACCAGATGAAATATCGCTTCCGGAAAAATTTTTTCTATTCCATATCCAAAACCTATAAGCCAATGTCCATCCGTGTTTCAGTGTGGTACTACTTGTGGTTGTACTGACAATTACCCTGTTGTCTAACTTGACATAACTCGAAATTCTTTGCATGCTCTAAGTATAGGCATTTGGAGGCCACGATCATCGAAGCGTTTGACTTACTAGAGTTCCAAAAACGGGCCCGCGAAACCTGCGACCCTAAGCGCCTTTTCGAGCTCTGGGAGGACGTATGCCGTCGTTATGACAGGCGCGAAATTGGATCGTACGAGCTCGAAGAGATGAAAGAGGTTATCTTACCCAATCTCCAGGCTTTAGCCGGCCTCAGACGTTCCATCAACGATATTGACAAGCCTGTTGTTCGCCGAATGCGCAAGCGCGCATGATCGCTTCAGCATCATCGAAGTAAGACTTTTTTGTACACTCCAGCTGCTTGGAAACTATTGCGTACAATGTCCGTCTCAGGATAGATTGAACGCTGTGAGACCATGAGTTTTTTGATGCCAGTCAGGTTTTTGCGTTTAAACCTAATTTCAGGGATCTTTGTCGCCCTGATTTTCTTGGTTGTAACTTATCCATCCAGCGCCGCCGACAACGATTGGGTAGATGAGGGCGTTAACGAGTTTCACCTGCCCAGAGCCCAGCAAGAGAGCCGGCCACCGACATCTCCGGAAGAAGAGCTGCAGCAGCAGAGAAGTCCGAGCGAAAGCCGGTCGCGGTCGGGTTCTTCGAATGAATCCGATGAACGTCCCGGACAGTTCGTTCCGCCGGATGGCGGTCCAATCAAGAACGTGACTGACGAGGGCGGCGTCGAGCTTGGTTCGGATGGTCGACCGCGAGGAGCCCAGACACCACTCGAAGCCGGGATCAGTACATGGCAGAAAACTTCAGGACCGGAAACGGCCGGTCTCGATCAAAAAGCAAATCGTCTGCTCGCTCAAGCGCCAATGCTCGCCAAGCCCAAAGTGATCTCAGCCAATCCAAAAGCCTTCCGCGCCTGGTTGAACGAAACACACCCCGGTCTCAGCGTCACAAAAGAACAGATCGTCGAGGTGAAAGGGGAATGGGATGACGCCGCACACGCGTTGAGAACCTTTGGTCTTCCATACACACAAGTGTCGTCCAAGAGATTTGCTGAACTAAATCTCGACAAAGTGAAAGTGATAGTTATCAACTGCGAGGGACATCTGCCTGCCGAGGCGATGATGTCATTGCGACGATTCGTAGCGATGGGCGGCTTTCTTCTAACCACTGATTGGGCTCTTCAAAATGTCGTACAAAGAACTTTCCCAGGTTTCGTCGCGTGGAACGAAGGTTGGTATACGAGCGACGCAGAAGCGAGAATAGTCGACGCGGTTGTGGTGGCGGAAGATCCAGATCTGTTTGCGGGCATCCCCCCTATCGGTCACTGGCAACTCGTGAAGAAGAGCCAGCTCGTAAAGGTGCTGAAGCCTGATAAAGTCAAAGTATTGGTCCGCAGCAGACTGATGACGGAAGATCCCTCGCGGCTCGGCATCCTGGCACTCACTTTCGAATACGGAACCGGCCGCGTAATGCATCTTGTCGGTCACTTCGACAACAATTCAGAGTTAGCGTTCAATACCGCCCTTCCCGATCGGGCACCCGGCATCAATGTCAGTCTCAGACAGGCGATCGCAGCCAACTTCCTGGCACAAGCGCTCAACCAGGGCGACGGAAGCGCAAAACGAAACTAACTGCTCGAAACGCGCCTCACTAAACCTTCTTTTACCGTCAGAGCATTTTTCGGTCCGACTCGCGGATATGGAACCTTTTCGAATTCAGCCACCTTTTTGCCGCGCACGGTAAAAGAAATTTCGCGCACGACCTCCTCTCTTTTGATGGCAGAGGCGAGCGTGCACCTGTACCGGATCTTGAACGATCCATCTTTGTTGATCGTGAGTGTGCTATTTGGAAAATCAGTGAAATCCTTAGTTTGATCGTTGGGGTTCATCGACCAGACCACAAAAGACTCTTGTCCACATTCACTAATTTCAATCCGTCTCAGCAAGGTAGTACCATCAGCCAGCTTGATCGAGTCCGGCTCTTTTGATTGCTTATCCTTATAGTTAAACTGATAGACCTGTTTGCCTCCACGATCGCAAAGAGCAGTGGTTCGACCTTCCGCATCCATCGTCACAACGCTGCCATTCGGGTTGGTTTTGTAGAAACTTATCTCGGCATCACCTGCTACCGGCTCCAGCTCTTTTCTAAAGCGCTCCATCTCCTGCGCAGCAGCTAGAAACCTCTTGGTCAGCTGCTCAGCCAGCTTGTCGGCGCCTGGACTTTGCAGAATGTGATTGTTGTAGCCGCTCTGATTTGAACTATTCATACTGCCCCCTAGATTGAACGAGTGGATTGGATGGGCTGCGTCGTTCCAACGCTGTCAATTGACCCGTCACTATACATCGCGCATCGTGAAATTATGGTGAATCAAAATGACAACTCTGTGATCTTCTCCGCATCCCCAGGGAGCCCTTGGTTAGCGAGCTCCGCGATTCATAGAATCTTCAGTCACCTGAAATTGGCTCCACCTGCATAGCCAGCTGCGGTTGTAGTACGCGACCGGCGGCCTCATTGAGAATACCATTATCAAGCGCATCTCGTCTGTGTTCTAGCCAACGAAGTGGAATGTATACTGCCAATCCTGCCAACCAGCCCTGGAGGGAACAGATGCCCACATGCCAGGACTCGAGAGCCGGAATGACGCCCGCCGTGGCTACACCAACGACACAGCCGACCAGAAGGGCGACAACAGCCGGCATTCGGAAACCGGGAACCTCAGAATCCGCCGTAACACGACTAAAATCGGTGGCAATTCCGAACCATTTCCGAACCAGGAAATATTCCGCTGAAAGGATAACCGTCGGCATCGCCATGATCACACAGTTGAGCGAGGCCACCTTTTCTAGAGACTGCGCGCAGCCGCATCCGGACAAGATTGCAGCTACGACTGCACCACATATGGTGAGTATGGTCACTGATTGCCTGTGCGGTAATTTAATCAGCTGCGAAAGCGCATTGCTCGATCCAAATAAATTGGAGTCGTTGCAGGCAAAATATGAGGCTGTCAAAACTACAGCGCCGAGTATGGCGATTCCTCCGAAGGAGTAGTCGTTCATGAACGCAGTCGCAGCAGCCATCTCGGTGATACCGGTCATTCGAGCGACAAGCCAACCGGTAATTGGAAAGAGAATCATGCCGAGCAACAATGCCGAGGAAATAGGAATTGCAGAGAGCTTGAGCTTCGCCTTTCCGTGCCGCCAATAATCCGCCTCATTGCCCCAGACACAGAAGCCGATCACAAAATTGGCAACCAGGGTGAGGGCAACAGGAAAGCTGCACGTGCCGGTCTCCGTCAATACCGATGGCTGAGTCGTCGTCACCGCTTTTACAAGAGTGTATAAAACCCAAACAATTAGAAGCGGAGCAGCAAAGAATCTCGCGAAGTTAGCCACACCTCTGAAACCCCAGAAGTTGTTGAACGCCATAACGATGGCAAACGCCGGTGCAAGAACTATAAGTGGAACGGGCAGTCGAAACAACCCTTCCAGCCCTTCCGCCATGAACAACGAGCAGAGCCCGTACCAGGCAATGAACATCCAGATTAGATTGAAGGCGACAATTCTGTTTCCATTCCTACCAAATACTCCTTTGATCAACGAGCAGTAGCTTAGTCCGCTAATCGAACCGATATGTGCAGCAGGAACGGCATAAAGTATCATCAGCAGAGCTCCAATCACGGTACAAGCAAATAGCTGCCCGAGCGACAAGCCCTGTTTGAACCACGTGAAGCCCACCAGAACACCGGGAAAACTCGTGACCATGGTCACCCACAACAATCCCATAGTGAGC
>CAZISK010000145.1:0-11950 GCA_964541355.1 uncultured Candidatus Obscuribacterales bacterium | reverse complement strand
GTTGAGAAGGGTATGGGGCATGAGGTACCTATCGGTCAGGTGCTGTTGAAACATGGTCTATTGCCTCAGCACTTGCTGGACAAAGCTCTAACTTTGCAGTTCATGGTCAACAACCGCTCGATGACTCCTAATGAGGCGGTGGCTCAACTTCAGCGCCTCTCCAAGTCGCCCCGCGAGGATGTCGAATACGGTGACCGCCGTGAACGCGGACCGGAGAGCATCGACGATTACGCCGATCTACCGGAATCAGTAAAAGTGCTTGGTATCTACAAGCGCGAAGACTGGATGCGCACGATTCAAGAGCTCACACTGGAAAAACAAAATCTGGCCTACAAAGTCGTGAGCCAGCAAGAAGAGATGAAATACCGCCTGGCCAGAGAGTTGCACGACACCATCATTGCCGACTTGATGATGTTGAAGCGTTATCTTGGCGGCGACAAAAAGCTTTCTACCGACGAGACTATCGAAATCGTCAATCACATAGTGATGCAGTTGCGCGACATATGCAGCGATTTCGCACCGCGCAACTTCAAGGAATGGGGCTTGAAGATGACGCTCAAAGACATGCTTGATCGCATGAGCGAGCGTACTGGAATCCAATCTTCATTCCTCTGCGAAATCGAGCTACCCGACCTTCCAGACCCTGTCGGATTGCACACATACAGAATTATCCAGGAGGGTCTCAATAACGTCGAGAAATACTCCGGGGCAAGCGAAGTAGCGCTGTTGATAGAAAAACCTAACGACAAACTGCTCAAATTCAAACTGTCGGACAACGGAAAAGGGTTCAGCACTGATGGCGGCGGCTCTCCAAAACGCACAAGCGACGGCTCAGGCGGCATGGGAATGGGCGGCATGCGAGAGCGCGCGGACCTGATTCGCTGCTTCTTTCCAACGAGTTTGGCGGTGGAATCGAGTCCTGGTCACGGCTCGACTATAACTCTGGAGATTGAGATTCCATAGCTATCACGAGCGTCCAGCTCAAGTAGCAACTATCAAGTGCCTCAGCTCATGCAGCGTCAAATCACCCAGTGCAAGCTTGCTGTATTGAAATTACACCTAATCACCATCAGCTGTCGTATTTACCCCCATGGGTTCGAGGATCTTGCTGTGGATCTTAATAGATCAGGTCTATTAAGCTCGTACTAATGTTCTACTTCTTCGTTTGAGTTTTCACCCCCTCAAAATCGCCCGGCAACCACCAACGTCATGAAATTTGCAGCAGCCTGGCTCTGTTGCAATGGCAGTCGCCTTGTGGAAGAAGTAGAGCAGTACCCAACAACGCTGCACATGCAGCCTCACACCTGACCATGGGAGGTTAAACCATGGATCTCTGCCTGAACCCGATCCCCGTGCTCGCCACCGACGCCGATTGCAACGTGCGGATGCATAACTCGCCGTTCGATGGCTGGAAGTTGACGATCACCGACCCGATCGAGCCGCGCCCCCAGATCCTACTGGTGGAGGGCGGCTGGGAGAACGCTCTGGCCTTCATGACCAACGCCGGCTTCACCTACGACCAACACGGTCCCGAACCGCTCGAGGTCCGGCTCCGGACCACCCACAAGCGCCAGGTCGCCGACGGCTTCGAAGTCGCTACCTGCACGCCGGTCAACAAGGGCGACGCGCTGTAGCGATTGGTTCGACCCTGCAGCCAATTTGCCGGAATAACTGTACCTCGGCGAGTGGGTCGGCACTGCCAAAGCCGCCCACTCGCTTGACTTCGGCTCTCCCATGAGAAGAATTCTGCCAGAGTGCATTTTAGAGCTGTGGGCACTGTGAATGCACTCAAACAACCCTGTCCACGATTGGAGTCAGTAGTGACAACACCGATTGTCGTCCTTCAACCGCCGTGCACTCCAGCCGATGAGGCTCGCGTGCGCCGGCAGCCCGCTCTGGTGGCAGCACTGTTCGACATCATCAACGCCGAGCCAGAGTTCGGCACGATGAAAGTGGTCAAGGTCACTGCCGCCGAGACCAACCAGTCTCCCGACGGCGGTATCGAGAGCATTGTCCTCAAAGGACGGCTCGAGAACCAGCCCATCGGCATGGTGCTCAACTACTCGCCCCTCGATCTGCAGGCGGCACACCAACATCGCCTCGACCACGGCAGCGAGCGCTGCACGATCTCTCGGTTGGTCACGGTCGAGCGGATCGTCAAGACCCTCATCCTGAACGGCTACCGGGTGAAGAACCAGTACGGAGACGCGCGAA
The DNA here is from genome assembly GCA_964541355.1 of uncultured Candidatus Obscuribacterales bacterium. GTDB lineage: Bacteria > Cyanobacteriota > Vampirovibrionia > Obscuribacterales > Obscuribacteraceae > JADYXR01. Next base: position 9,736 of record CAZISK010000145.1, on the reverse strand, counting down.
GCGGTCACGTCAGACTGGTACTCGGAGTCGCGTCTGGGACCCCGGGCGAGCCGTTCGGGCTGAGCTTCGCCATCGACTGGGGCAGCTGGCTGTGCGGTTACCCCTCGATCAACGTCGATTGAACATGACCAGGGCGCTGGCGTACCACGTTATGAGCGGCTGCTCGTAACGATTGGAACTGTCGGACACCGGCATCACACTGAGGCACCACGCAGTGGTGCGCTTTGTGGTGCCGCTGCGACTGGACACACCGGCATCCACGCTCGAGGCTTCCACGCGTGTGGAGCACTCTAGTGGTAGCACCGGACCGTCGCTAACGACACCACAGAATGCGACCACGCGTGTGGAGCTTCTGATGGAAGCAAGCCAGACACCGGCGGCATCCACGTTCGAGGCTACCACGCGCGTGGAGCACTCTAGTGGAACCGCCGCCGGTGCACCCTGTTTTGTCCAAAATTTATACTATTTACAGTAGTATCTTCGCGAGCAACCGAAAATCGTTACGGTGGACATGGCAAGTTGGCTCCGGTCGCCACTTTGCCAGTCTGGTCCGCAAGAGGGCACGATGAGGACAACGCGATGCGCGCTCACCCTACGCTCTTCGGTTCGATGAAGGGCAAGGTGAAAACCACAAGAGGACGAACCGAAGTTCGTCCTTATCAAAGGTCGCCGAGATCCAAGACCTCGACCCGTTTAGCTTCAAACCGGTTCCTCAACCTTTAGCTTCGGACCGTTTCATTTCGCGAGTCCGAAGCAGTCCGGATTACTGCTTCATCTTGCTTGCACCATCACTTGGTCGGTGCGTTATTCGTCTTGTCCAGCGCCGGGCTGACGACCGGAGCCTTGGCCTTGTCGGAGCTTGGCGCGAGCTTGCCCTTGGGGCCGGTGCCGAGCATGTCCTCGACGACCCACACCATCACGATCCCGGCCAGCAGGCAGAACGTAATCAGCATGAGACGCTTGAGAGTCGATTCACGCATGGAAATCCCTCACAATCGGAGTTTTTGGGTCTAACCTCACAGCATTGCTCGCAGACGGCAACCATTACTCGCATGGGCGACAGCAGGTTTTGACATAGGATGTGAGACTGCGAGTAGTGTCTGTTTATCTAAAGAGCAATAATGGAGGTAATCTGATGATGCTCATTAAACACTTACATATCAATGATTTCGACGATTCTTGACGCGGCATTTTCAAAAGCCGATCTGCCGCGCCTCGCTCACTGGATTATCAAAAATACCCCAATGCGAAATCGCACTTCCGCGTCTGGTGGGTCTCCACAGTTTCACATCTATATAGTGCCTTTGGCGACGGCTAAGTAGCGGATCTAGTTTTTTAATCCGGCATCGCTCCTTCGTCGATGCGAACAGCAGATATAGACGCAATGCATCGCGATAGCTTTTGACACTCGATGCGCGGAATCCTCTCTGCACAGGAAGATAGTCGATCAAGAAAGACTGTAGGACTTCTCCGATTGATTTCATAGTGCCACCTCCTGTAGTGCTGAAGAAGCAAATTTGTGAAAACGACCGTTTGCTTCGTTCAACAGTTCGTCAGTCATGGTCAGATAAACTGACGTGTGCTGAAGCTTCGAATGTCCGAGGAACGTCGAGAGCTGAAGTAGGTGTTCCGAAGCATCCTTACCCTCCCGATACCAGCGCAAAAGAGTGTTTACCGCGAATGAATGTCGAAGATCGTGTAAGCGTGGTGATCTTTCGCCAGGGCTGGCTCTTAAACCCATCTTCAATATGAGTTGATGAAACACCACCGTGATTGTGGTCCTGGACAGCGCTCGCTCGTTTCCGAGGGCAGAGAAGACAGGGTCGGAATTTTCACGGCTGCCACATTCGCCCTGGCATATGGGCTCGGCTTACGGGTGGGTGAAATCTGTCGCCTTCAAGTCGGAGACATCGATTTTGACCGAGCGGTGTTGACTATCAAACAATCGAAGTATTCAAAGACTCGTTTGTTGCCTCTGGGCCCGAAACTGGCACAGCGTTTGTATGAATTTGTCGCGGAATGTGATAAGTCATGGTGATGGATTGGAGAACGGTGAAGGTTCACGATGCAAGCATGGAAATACGCAGACGCGCATGGTTCACAGCGGCGCTGGCCGCAGTCATCATGACGACGATGCTGCCGGTTCTGGCGCAGGAATCCAACACTCCTCCATTCACGCTTGAAAAAAGAAGCGCGGCCAAACACATCGACCGGTATGGCGACCTTCCACTAGGAGCGGTCATTGGCACGGACGAGCGCTACAACAACAACAGCTTGTTCCAGGGACCTCGCGGTTGGGATTACTGGAACCTTCTAGAGAAACCGATGGTCTATCAGGATCCCAACCTCTGGCCGGATAAGCGGCCGACCTACTTCATCGGTCAGTTGCAGATGCCACCTGGGAGCGACCTGACGATTCGCGGACGATTCCCGACGGCGTTTTTGACATGATGCTGCCGTTGGACAAGGACGGTTACTACACCATTGTCGTGAGCCGCCCGGAAGATCGGCCCAAGAACGCGACCCGTGAGAATGGTGTGGTCTGGATTAATTGGGGACCAGGTGAGGGTCTGAACGATCAGAGAGATCGCAAGGATTGGGGCATGTTGCTCATGCGCTACATGGTCTGCCAGCCGGATTGGGAAAATAGCCCGGCTAAAGCGATCAAGCCTGGCACTGCCGAAACCGTCATGGGTCCTTACTATCCCAGAGGTTATTACGTCACGAAGAAGCAATTCGAGAGTGAAGGGCTGAAAACAATGATGCCGCGCACCAAGTAATCAGAAAAAACGAAGATAGCGAAATGGATCGAACTAAATCGAAAGACACAAACATGAAAACGAACAAAATAACACTATTCACTGTGGCTGTAGCTGCAATGATGATAGGCACTATCCCAGCAGTGCAGGCACAGGAGAGATCAATGAAATCATATACGTTTACGGATACGCGCAATACACGCTTCGGCGAAATCCTTGTCGTCAAGCCAACCGGTATCGAAATCTACAACACAACTGGGGTTAACGACTGCCCGAACGAGCTTTGGAATGCACTGGATGTTGCGAAGCTTGCGCATGAACTCGGTGCAGTCAAGGTAGAAAAGAACGGACCGCATTTCTGGATGATGGATACGAATACGTTTTCAGCTGGAGAGATGGCTTCGTTTGGTGGTCTTGAAGCACGATTTGTCGGCAAGCTCGACCCTGCCATAGTCAAGGGTGCGGAAAAGGGAATGGAGCCGTACAAACTATTCATGCCGAAGAAAACCCAGAAGATGGTGTACTCCAAGGGCAAGCCTATCTTCGAACTCATTGATTCCGACGGCAACGAATACGTCTTACAGGCCTGCGATGAGCAACACCCGATCGAATCGCTCGCCAAGATGGGCGAGACGATGAAAATGCTCCCCAATGGCTGGCAATACCGCACCCGGAACCTGACCGAGGATCTGGTATTAGATCTAGGGCCGGATGATACCATATATGCCACCGGCGACGAATTCCATCAATACTACACTCGGATCCCAAAAACCAAATAAAGACTGGGAATCCAAGCAAATCCGACCAGACCCTGGCAGACCTTGAGCTTGCGAAATAGCCAACGATGTCTGGTCTCGTATTTTGATGCGCTTTCTAACTCGATGCCGATGTTCTGGCATGACTTTGCGCGCTCCAGCGGTGGTCGATTCATAGTGAAAATTATGTTTCGTGACACAAGAGTTTCGCCAGCCACAACTGGGACTCTTTGCTGGTTCGACACATAACCAGTTTGGGCACATAATCCGATTTATGTTCCGTGCCACATAAAAGTGATTATGTGCCCAAACTGGATATGTGCCGGATCGGCCTGCCGATCCCTTTATTGCACAGTGAGTCACAGGCAACAAGGTACATAATTTTCCGAGAGAGTCACGCCATCGAGGAAGTTCGCATCATGGCGGTAGCGATCATTGCTGGAATAGCATCAGTTGGTTGAGCAAGTATTAATCGACTCTTGCCGCAATGTCCGAAGATAGGTTGCTGCCTGGCAATGGTGCCTACTTCATGAGATTCCCACCGGCGCCGACTCCGAGTTTTTTTGCAAGATCATTGAGCGGTTGCTTGCTTGTTTGCAGGAATCCATCCAATGGACGATCAAGGTCGGCAATCAACAGAATCACAATCGCCAGGGATAGGACGGTGACAGAGGTAATCGGCCAATTCCGCTTACCTGCAAAGCCAAACTGGTAACCTAGTCCGAACATACTTAGAGTAATTAGCAAGTACAGAGCAATCCATACAAGCTTGGGTAAACGCGCACGCATTCCAGCAGCTATACGCTTGGATTGAAGATCGATTGTGTCATTCAAGGAATCAATGAATAGGGCAATTACATCGGAGTCAAGATAGTTATTGCCAACCGTTGTCGCCTGCGCCCAGAGACGATCCTGAATCTGTTCCGCCTCCGCAGCCGCAACCGCAACCGCTACCACGCTGTAATCATGCGTCAGGTCAAAATCGTGCGCAAGCTTTTGACGTACACCAACATATTGTCGCAAAAGATCTTGAACCTCTTTCCGGTTTTGCTCAGGGAGAAAATTGCTTCGCAAAAATGTCGTTCCGATCGAATTAGCCTCTTCAATGACCAGGACTCTTCTGTCGTTGAACCGCTCGGCGGCCACGCCGAATGTGAAGGCTAAGATAAAAGCAGATAAACTTAGAACAACCCCCACCATCGCCCCGACTGGTGCATTCAACTCCACCTTTTCCTTCGACTTAGCAAACAAGCCTGCTTGAAAACCGCCTTCGAAAGCCAGCGACACGATTATGGCGGTAAAGGCGAAAACTACCCAAAGTGGAGACTTGTCCAGAAGGTCCATGAATTGTCCGAGGCTAAGCAGGTACCGACTTTTGCATCACTTATCACCTACCCTCGGATCAAACGTGCCAATCGATCTTGGCAACGGCGGTTCGTCCAAGAGCAGTCATCAATCTAATAAAGACTCATTTGGTCTTCCATCAGCTTGAGCTGTTCCAGATCTTCCAGAAGCCGCGCATGTACTGAAAGTTTGGTAGACTTCTTCAGTTTCCGCTGAATCAACTCTTCTCGAAATTTTCCCTGTAGGTTGTCGACTGTCCACATGCCGGTTCCGGCAATATATCCAGTCGAGGCTGAGGCGACAAGTCGGAATGTATCGGGAGGCGAGTCGAAGTAGTGGAAGCCGGCCAAAGCCAGCTGACTCCCGCGAGCAATGTTTGAGCCTCCGACCACAGTACTAAAGAAGAGACGCTCAGCCAGATCACGCCTTGATCTTAGACGCAAGTCGGAGCGCCATTCGCTTCTTGCTAAAAGGATGGCACTGTGCATTGTAGACGGATCTTCTCGCATTCAGTGCTTGAAGCAATCTCTTGTCTGCATCATCAGCCTTCGCAATGACCTGCTCAAATACTTCCAGTGCTGGTCTAGCTTTGTAAGCGAAACATCGTGGGCTTCAACACCGAAGGCTGACAACCTGGACTGGGCGCGGCGTCTTGACAGATCGCTTCCCAAACTAGTAACAAGTGGTGATACCATGACCGTCGATCCAGAGGTAATGAAACCTAGTCCGGCGACACCGGTCTGTTTAGGCGAGCGATTAGCGACCGACAGGAGCGAGTTCAGTGAGCCGAGATATCAGGCGGAAGAGGCACCAAGCAGGGTGGTCAGATTGGAAAGATCGCGATTGGCTCTAAGTCTTGCCACATCGCAATAGGCATCGAGAAATTCTTGTTCAGCCAGTTCTTTCAGATCTACAAGGATAAGACCATCAACTTCTAGAATTTCCTTTTGAGTAGCGCTCAGATTCGAGCAACCTCGAATCATAGCCCCAAATAGGTGGACAACACAGGCAACCAAAGTTCTGCATCTTCTCCGTCGGGGTGAGAATGCTTGCCTCTGGCATCTCCAAAGCGGCATTCATTAGCCGAGCAATCTCCTCGCTTGTATATAGATAAGGTTTCATTCGATTGCAGCTGGTTGGCATCAATTCAGTGGGCGGGATTTCCGTCCGGGAATCTGTGGCTTGCCGGTGGACAGCGAATCCACGAATTGCTGATAATCGACTGGCCCAGCAGTTAATCCAAGCAGGGCGTTTCCTTGGCGTGGAGCTGCTGGACCATATTATTGTGTCATTCAATGGTATCTCAAGCATACGCGAGCAACTTCCGAAGTTGTGGTGAAAACAAGACAGGAAGCCCTATTTCTTTTGAATAAATCTTCTTGCAATCGCAAGAATCATCAATCATAATTTTTCCAGGTAATGAGTTGGTTCCTCATTACTCCTTTGAAAAGGCGGGCCTTATTTGGCTCGCCTTTTTCACTTACGTGCTGGACCTACGTAGTCCGGATCGTTTGTCAGTCGCAAATCGTTTTCGTCACACTTGAGCATGGCTGCAACAACCGGCTCTGAGTTCTTATAGCGCTCCTTATACTTATCACCCGCCTGAAGGCGAATCATCTGGAACGCTTTGCTTTTGTGCTTTCCGTCGACCATGCCGCTACGGTGTCGCACTACCCGTCTCGTTTTCTTTTCGTTTGGTTCGCCTACCTTTTGCGGTTTGAAGGTGACCGTAGCTTCTACTGATGCGTCACAGACAAGGTCCTCTGCTAAAACAATTCCAGTCAAATCAAGCGCAAGAACCAGTGCCACACAGACAGTTCGTCATTCCCAAGGAGAAAGGTGTCGGCGGAGTCATGCCACAAAAGCAACGATGATAATTTGAAGGACCCGTTTCCACCATAGAGACTCTCGTGCGCATGCACTCATCGATGTGGATCTTCGCAAGCGAGTTCATTTGGTTTACTCGATGAGCATTGATGAGCACGCCTATCTCAGCTGACCGGCAGTGGCACCAGCAAAAACGCTCCAAACTGTGCCAAATGCCTCGGCACCACAAATGGTGCCCCTTGCTTTTTCTAGAATAACTCACGAAATTGATAAATTTCTATCTACTACGCCAGTCAGTAAAGCAACGACCCAAAAGATAACGCAGCGACCGGTTTCGGAACCATGGATAGCTCCCGGGATGACGCCTCCCAAGCATGAAACTAGACGACGCACAAATGTGCGCCTTGTCTTCTTCGATCGAATGAAAGCAACAAAGGCGGAGGAATATGCCTGCATCAGCGAAGAGGAAGAGACGGAGTAGAAACAGCGGCGCAGCTCTTTTGAGTCACGCCGCTGTTTCTTTCGAGCGTAGCGAGAAGTTACTCGCTGCTACCCGCTCTTCGCGAGGAAGTTGCCTAGGCTATCCGTCAGCCCCAGCATTGCAGCCGCCACAATCATCTCGCGCTTCGCTTTACTGCCAAGCCCGACAACAGGTCGGGGCTTTGTTCAGTGTTGGAAACACAGTGGTTAAACGCAGAAACTGCTCGTTGGAAAATCTCCTCGGCCAAGACGCGCCGGAAATTTATCTGCCGAAAGCTGGCTCACTGGAAGACAGTTCCGCCGCGTCGATTACTCCTTGCTGCCTCTTCAGCCAATTGATGGACCTCCGCACATTCCGCCCATCGCGGAGGATCACGTAAAACGTATCTCCGCACCGCTGGCCTGACTCGAAGTATGGCCTACCTTCCATGTACTTGACGATCCGCTGCTTCTCAGCCTCAGCAGACCTCGACCGCAGGCTAACCACGATCACCCAGCGGTGCTGCACCGATACCTTGCTGGGTACGGTCACCTCGACGGCATCATAGATAAAGCCGCCGATGGGCGGTATCGCGACCTCCTGCAAATTCTCCGGCGTGTTCATCCTCGTCCACACACCGACAACAAAAATTCGCCCATCCGGGAACCTGATACTCCCGCGGTTGATCTGGCAGGCATTATCAACCTGCCAAAGCTTGTCCTCGAACCGAAACTGGTTCAACTGATTCAGCTGAATGTTTTGCATAGCATTCAATCCTTTCGGTAAACGTGATCATCGCCAAAAACCAAACCAAAACATGGTTTTGGCTCCTTATCTCGCTTGCTCAGCGAGTTTTGCTTTACTGCCAAGCCCGACAACAGGTCTGGGCTTTGTTCAGTGTGGTCTTTTCAATCAGAGATTCATCAATCGAGCGTTCATCAAATGCTCCTTGTATCTTGCGCGCTTATGCCAGCATGCGCATCCTGGTTAAATCTGAGAACTCTGCGGGGAATAGCCGATCAAACGTTCTGCGAGATACAGATATGAAGCTCCCGCTCATCGACACTCACTTCGTAGCCGTTAACACGGTGCTGCTGCACCACCGCTTGAACGGCGCGCGGTGAGAAGCCCTCCACAAAGACGAGGATGTCAGTTTTTTTTGTTTCGTTGAAAGCCTGGGCGCATTTCCTAAGAAGTAAATGGACCTGCTTCAATTCCTTCAATGACAGTGGACAATCCATCACTCCGTATAAACTTCTGAGTCGAACCGCAGCGGGAATGATCTGGCAATTCAGGTCCAACCTTACACTGCCGTCGCCGCCATCGAGCTGAGCTGGCATGCCTGTTTGAGTGATGCACATAGCAGCTTCCTTTCTTGATTGAGTTGAGAGGAAATTGTCTATTGGTTCCCTGGTTTACCTGCTCTCGTCACAGGTGTGTTACGGTATGAGGTCCCGGGTCGTACATATGTTCCGAAGAGCATATCCAGGAAAGGGAAGGTCACGCTGAAGTTTCGACGCGGCGAGTGCCAATGATGTTCGATATGGCACAGTCTCCACCAGCGATACCAGCGACACTCCTGAATCACAGCAGGCAGTCCCTTGTCTGCATGGAACAGATAGTGAACGCACTGGTAAACTACCATCAGGTGAAAGAAGAGACCGGCGTAGAAGATCAGAAAGTTGATCCATCCAACCAGGAGAATGCCGGGTGAGATCAGAACAAAGACGATCAATGAATAGATGCTGTACTCAAGCAGCGGATGTGATTCTCTGGCGACCACACTCGGTTCGAGCAGAAAGAAGTCTCGATGGTGCTCTTTGTGCGTTCCGAAATAAAGCTTGTGAAAAGAAGTGTGCAGAAGGTATTCAGCCAGAACGCCAGTGAGCATGCCGGAGAGCAGAATTAGAAAAGTTCCTATCATTACAATAATTCCTTTCTACAAATGCACTCGTAAGCATTTGTATAGACGTGCGACTAGACACACAACTCACACCAGTTGAACAGGAGTGAGACTGAGCCGGCAAAATGCGGATCGCTCTAACCCTATTGCCACCTACATCCCAGTAAGAAAGCGGTTCATAGCGCGTTGAGTTGCTTTCTGGGCTATTTGACCGCTTTTCTCTCCTTCTCGTAATGGGACTGATTTATAGATTCAACCTACTAATTATGCAGTTGCGACGCAACCAAAGCGTGCGGATTTCAGCACCTGCTCGCGTTTTTCTTTGACTATCCAGAGCGTCAGCTCAGCACTTGCGATTATTCATTATCTTAGGCTGTAGCTTAGTACTTGTGATTTCCTCAAGCGAAAAAGTGAGATTGCAAGCACTTCGCCGCGCGCTATAAATGATAATCGAACGCACACGCAGGTTGAGACGAGCATCTCTCAAGTAACAGAACTGCAACGCAAGGAAATTGGACGCACGCGGCTGGCGCTGTCGATAATCGAATTGCTTATACTAGCGCTGCGGATAGTCCGAGAAAGTCTTCGAAGTGCCGTCGACTCTGTGGTGTCGCATATAGTGCCAAAGATTCGATTGATTCGATGAGAAGTGCTTCGTATCTAAACGGCAATTTTTTCAACACCGCTC
>CAZISK010000144.1:0-11959 GCA_964541355.1 uncultured Candidatus Obscuribacterales bacterium | reverse complement strand
GTTCCGCAAACGGGCTCCAGGAGACAGACTTGAACGTCTTGGAGTGAATGCTTACCGCTGCTACGCTGCTACAGTAGTGTGGAGGATGTTCTCTGTTCTCTAATGTACGAGTTGAAGAACACGTTCTGGAAACACTGTGTTTGAGCTGCTTCGGTTCCTTCGGATTCGTTCCAGGAGGTTTGGCGAGTCGCATCTTTATTGGTTTCCCCGATTGAAGTGCCTTCGCTGAATGCGTACCTCTGATCAGCCGCAGTAGGCACGGAAGAGAGAAAAGACGAATTAAAGGTAGAAAGGCGGCCAGAGCAACTCTGCCTGCCGCCTTTCTATTAGAACGGGAACCCAAGCCTTGGGTAGGACCTGGGCTCCCAGTTCAGATGTTCTACATGTCTTGGCTCAAGCTATGGAAATTCAGCCAGTGAACCACGAATGTAGGTGGTAGCACCCACCTCTTTCTCGTTTGGCCAGGCTCAGACTACCATGAGCATCACCCAGGCAAGCGTGAACAGAAAGATCGGCCAGCCGACCATGGCGAACGGAATTGCGATAACAGACGCTGTGACGAGCGCAGCCGTGCTGCCGATCAGAAGGGCGATCGCAAGGACGTGAATGTCGACACTGTCCCAAAAGAACAACTGCATAGGGCGAGGACAGAGTGCCCGGTGCAGCAGCCAGCTCACGAATATCCCCGTCACGAGGACGAACGTCAGCAGAGTCAATTCGGAAAACCCGAACGCCAGTGCCACACTGGCGACCACGTTTAACGCGGCCCAGCCCAGTTGTTCTTCGCGAAAGAAACGGTCCCGCTTGATTTTGTGATCGAGGAGCGCGTCGACGTTGACGAAGTCTTTCATTGACAAGGCAGGATGGCACCAGTTGAGGATGTACATTCCAATGAATGTCATGCCAACAACAGAGAGTGCGGAAACGACGTAGATTTGGTCCATTGTTTCTCCAATCGTGTGTGCTAAGACAACATGGCGAAGACAATTGAGACCTTTTTGGTCTCAGGCATCCATATCCGACCTCCGATCGAGCTCGACGTTTTGTGGTTTTAAGTAGAGTGGCTACTTGTCTGGAGTATCGCCTCAGAGTAATCGGATAAGATGCATGTCTCGACCATAATGGACCAGCCAGGCGATATCAAGATTCACGGAAGTCAACACGCCTGAAATGCAGTGATGATCGTTATCTCCGCTATTACTTGAGAGATGAACCTTTGTCGTTATCAAAAGATCCTTCTGTTTAATCGATTTGGATTTTATAAGAACAAGATGAAGTAGATAGAGCTATTTTGACGTTCCATCCAGCTTACGGCAGTTCACTAGGTGTCAAATAGATGATGTTTGTCGCGGTGAAATGTTATTCGCCTTCTCGTGTCGGAGTAAGAATTCAAATGCTTTTCGGTTGTTTTCGTGGCTTGAACTCAGGAATATGGTTGCTTTTGGCAAGATCAATCTTGGCAACGGGCGAAAACGAGGCGTGGGTAAATCGTGTGAAGACTGAGACTGATCTGCTATCGGTCGCCTCAAGATAGTAGTTCGCCTCGTCCACAGTTGAAGTTGAAAACCCTTTGCGAGGAGTCGGTCATTAGCATGTAGTGTCACATGTGATACTAAAAGCGGTGACCGACTTCCTTGCAGAAAAAATTTCAAATGGTGAGGGTGTAATTGCACAGAGGGGTTTCAATTGGTCTTCTTGCGGTTCCGATTTTTGACGCCAGTATCAAAATTGGTACTTGCGACTGTCCGGCACACTAAATCCTGTTGCAAAGGATCGAGCCTACTCTTTCCGCCGTCTGCAAACCCGATTTTAGAAATTCACCCATGTGGGATAGGCATTCACCGGTAAAAGCGCTTTGGCCTGCCAAATCCTTTTCGGTTTCCTTCACCAACTGATAATACGAAAGCGAAGGGCACTGCTGTAATGTTTTGCTTTGGGTATAAAACCATCAGCAGCTCGTTGCTCCCATGGTTTCGTTTGGCATGAGTGAAAATCCGCGAGATACTCAAGAGACAAAGACAGTGTCGGAATCATCCGAACATCGGCGCGGCACGACCGCAAAAGACATTAATTGGAAGAAATTCGTGGCGGAGACAGAGCGCCTTTTCAAAGAAGAGAACTTCGATGATGCTGAGCGTGCTGGGTTGCGTGCTCTGGAAATCGCCGAATCTTATCGGCGCGATGACCCGCGTTTGGGCATAACGCTGGAGCTCTTGTCGCGAATCTATTATCACAATGCCAAGTTCCAGTACGGGGCGCCGGTAATTATGCGGCTGTTGCAGCTATACAGGCGCTGTCTGGGACAGGATCATCTGGACACTGGTACCGTCACTCATAATGCGGCGCTCCTTTACCACGCCTGGCGCAAGCCTGATGAAGCCGGAGTATTCTACCAACAGGCGATGTACATCAAATCTGCGAAGCTTGGATTGGAGCATCAAGACGTCGAGGCTATCAGGGATGACTACGCGGCGTATCTGAAAGAGGTCGGGGCGCATAGTGGTGGAAGACTATCGTACAAACCTTTACCGAATGAAAAGTTGTCGAACGTCCAGGGGATAACGGAGAGAGACAGATTTACGTTATCGGGACAATTTGAGGCGTTGCCCAAAGAACTGTTCGAATTCTAAGTGTATTGAACTGATATCGAAGTTGCTCATTTGTCTTAGCACCAGAAGTGGTATCACATTGTATCGAGCGCCTTTCGGCTGCGCGTTCTTGTTTGTTGCCCTTTTGGCTTTTAGGTTAGTCCAAGCCTGGATGGAGCACATACTAACGCTTTTGCTAGAATTGGATATGAACGATTCGCTATGTTTCATGCGGATAAATCTAATTATTGAGAGAGCATTCTGGAATGCACTGATTAGCCTTTGCCTTCGGTATCGGCGGAATGTACGGCGGATCCTTTGTGCGGTTGGTATCATCTATGGTGAAAATACTAGAAAAGATAGTATGAATTAAACCTGGACAAACCGTCCAGACCCCTGCATTGGCCCAGATGCAGGGGTCTTTGACGGTAAGCGCTTGACGGTGGAGGCATCATGCCACCACCGGTCTGGCGCATTGTTTACGGCTTCGGGTCCGCGGTCAGGACCGACTGGATGATGTCGAGCGAGAACGCCTTCAAGACCTCCTCGTTCGAGATGTCCTTCGGTTGGGTGGCGGAGTGACCTCGGTCGCCGTTCTTCAGCCAGTGACTGACGAACGGTTCATTCTCCTTGTCGGCGAAGTTGTCGAGGGCGGAGAATTGGATCGTGAAGCCTCCGTCGTGTCCCCCCATCTGCTCGAAGAAAAGCCAACCCTCGAGTGCCATGATGTGGTATCGAGCGTTCAGCTTTCGAAGAGCCGATTCGACGCAGAACGCGATTTGCGCTCGTGCGTAGGGCTTGTGCGCGTAGCTCGCCACGATAGTCCGAAGGCTGGTCAGGTCGGTTTCGGTGAGCGCCGTGACGATACGGCAGGCAGCTTCGATTTCGGTGTCCGGTACCATCGGGAATTTGCCGGTATCCGGCGGTTCCGGAGCGTCCAGCTTGCCGCGCTGTGTCACTTGCTTGTAAATGCCGTAGTCGGTGCGCACCTCCTTGTCGGTTCGCAACAGGTTGACGAGCAGCGCTGCCGCCTTTTGCGCGTCCGTCTTCGTCGCTTGACTCGACGTCTGCTTGCTCACCGGTTTGTTGTGTTCCTTGAGCTTCAGTGAGTTGGCTCGCACGGCTACGATTAGTCCGAGCACCACAAGGCCCAACGCCAGCATGTGCATCTTCCACGTCTTTCCGTGACGCAGGAACATGATGGACAGGGCCATCAAGAAGCACACTATGGCGCAGCCAGAGAGAATCAGAATCGGGACATTCGGCTTCGTCCCGCCGACATCGGCGTTGGGCGGGGTCGCGCTGGCGCTGGCGACCTTGATGGCCGGAAGTGGCGAGTTTTCTGACGTGAGCAAGGTGCGGGCCGGCACCTGTACGTAGAGACTCGTGTCCGCGACGTCGAGGATCGAGGTGACCACAAGCGTATTTGCTCCGGCGGACGTGCCCAAGACGTCGGCGCGGTTGGCGTTGCGGAGAGCATGTACGAACGCTTCCGCCGTACCGCTAGTATTGTCGTCGATGATGGCCGTCATGTCGCCGCTGAGGTTCTGTGGGAACCCCTTCTCGATAGTCTGCCAGACGCCATCACGTGAAGAGAGCAGTTCGGTCCGACCGTTCTGATTCTCAACTCGGTAGGTGACAATCGAGCGGATCGCGCCCTTTCGTTCCGAGTAGCGAAGCAGTTCGCCGCTCTCGACGAAGCGAGCGGCGACGCGAGCCATGATCTCCACGTCGTCGCCACGGCAGCCGCGCAGGTCGATGGTTAGTTGGCGGCTCTCGATTTTTGCCACGTTGTTATCGACCCAGGCGGGCAGGTTCCTCCAGTCGAGGTTCTTGAATGTGACCTTGCACACCTGCTTGTCCTTCAGGTCAGGCTCGTCCTGGAAAAATTGAAGGTCCACCGCCTTCTTGGGCAATTCCACGATCGAGCGCTTCAGGGTGACGTCGATCTGCTTGCCGTCACGCTCGAGTTGCAGCGGGATCTCGGTGCCGAGGTTGCCGTATGTGGCGTACCGCATCACGAGGTCCATATCACAACCGGTCATGTCCGTCGAAGAGATTTTCCGAACGATGTCACCGGCCTTGATATTGGCCAGTGCAGCGGGGCTGCCCTTCGTCACGGATTCGACGATGACGTAAGGCTTCTTGTTGCTCTCCTTCGGCTCGACCATCTTGAACATGATGCCGATGCCCACGAATCCTGATCCCTGGCGACACAGGTAGTCTTCCACCTGGTAGGGGTCGAGGACGCACAGTCGCCGGTCACCAATGGTGGTTAGCGATAGCGCGATCGAGCCGCGGACGTGGCCGGAGGTCTGGAGCTTCTGCTGGAAGCGAGTGCGGGTGGGGTTCCAACTGTTGGGCGGCGAGTTGAGGTAGGTGTTGGTGATGTGCTGCCACACCTGTTCGTAAGCCTGGTCGAGCTTCGCTGCCTCAGCGGCCTTCGTGGCTGCCTCCGCCTGTGCGGTCTTCGCGGCTTCCTTGGTTTTTGCGGGTTCCTCTGCCATGGTGCTGGGCTCCAGGCTCGTGATGACGAGCAGGGCGACGAGCGCAGCCTTCGTAAACCACAATTGCATGAGATGCTCCGATCGGGAAAACGCCCCAGGGCAAGACCAATGACACTCACAACGTCCCAATCCATTGGGCTGAAAACGCTTGCTGTGTCAGCTGAAATCGTTGTGGTCGAGGAATTTCCTGCCTGGGTTGCGCAAAATTGACAATTCAGAGTGACGCAATTTGATCTCAAAAAACAAGACAAATCAGATGTTTGTTACATGGACCTAATCTCTGTAAACGCTCATCTAATAAGCCTTACCAAGTATTTCTCCAAACTTTTTGTTGTAGAAAAACCGATTGATTTCTCATTTCGAGATTGGCACGTGGTGCGCAAAAGGTGTCTACTGATATGTCATGGTGACTTAAAGCTAGCGAGAAGGCTTGAAACAGTGGCTTAGGCAAACCAAATGCTTTCGGTATTGAGATAGTGGATGCGCTCACGAGTGAGGCACCACATGCGGTGAATGTGTGGATTCACAGACGTCCAGTCCTTGCATTTACTCCAGATCTCGGGAGATAGGCATTGCCTGGAGGGACTGATGCCACCGTCTACGGTGTAGAATCTGCCTCACTGTGTTCCGCCACGCTCACATCATTTAAACCGAAGATATTGAGAAACTCCATGCTCGAAACGAGGAGCGAAATGACCGAAGGGCACATTGGGTTTCAAGTGGATTTAGCTGAGCACATACGCAAATTTGCTTTTTGGTTTTCAGGTGGTCCGCTAGCATCGCCATGTCGTGATGATTAATCGGCGATAATATTCGTTGTGATAGTTGATAAAGAGTTTCGGTTTTGCCCACCAATACTGGGGTTTTGCTTCAAGTAACTGATTTGTTGATGGTGCAATATTCAAAGGCATGTAATGGATTAAACTTCATGTGCTTGTTTCCTCGCATATTTGTCTGAAGAGTCGTAAAACCAAGACACAACGTTTAACTCAGCTAGTCTCGTTGCTTAGTGAAGCAATGTAGGTGGCCGACGGTGCTTTGAAGGAGTCCCAATATGTCCTACCTGGTGATTAGCACGAGCCTCAACCCAAACAGCAAGAGCTACATTCTCGCGCGTGAAGCGGAGAAACAGCTTTCTGTCGGCGGTCGTGAAGTTGACTTTCTGGATTTGCGCAAGGTCCGTTTGCCCTTGTGCGACGGCGACAAAGTCTACGCACGACCGGCCGTCGCGAAGGTTCGGAAGCGGATTGAGCGTGCAACCTGCATCCTGGTGGCCGTTCCGATTTACAACTACGACTGCGGTAGCGCCGCCAAGAATCTCGTCGAATTGACGGGAGATGCTTGGAAGGAGAAGACCGTGGGGTTCTTGTGTGCCGCGGGTGGTCGGTCGAGCTACATGTCGATCATGGGTCTGGCAAACAGTCTGATGCTCGACTTCCGCTGTCTGATCGTGCCCCGCTTCGTCTACGCGGATAACAAATCGTTCGGCGACGGTGTCATTAGCGACACCGCCGTGACCGAGCGCATCGCCCAACTTGTGACGAATGCCGTAAAGCTGGACGGCATCAACCTCGACACGCCACCGCACACTTATCATTGAGGTTCCTGTGCGGGCGTGATGTCATTCCTGCAGCGCACGAAACAATCAAACAACGAGGAGCAAACCCATGCTTTTCCATGTTTTCACGAGTCGTCATTTCCTCAAGATGATCGGGTACTTCGTCGTAGCCGCTCTAGTCACGGTATTCGTCGGTCTTGGTGTGACTGCCGGCACCATCTTGTCCGGAATTCTGTCCGCCGGGCTGATCGGTTTTGTCGGACTGGCCCTTGGTCTGGCTAGCACCATCGTGCTTCGCGGTATGTTCGGTTTGATGCAGACCGGGCGAATCATCCAGTACCTGTGCTTCTTCTTCGGAACCTGGGCTGGCGTCTGTCTGGCATCATTGCTGTTCTCGTCGCTTGCGGTGACGAGTTCCCCTCTGGTCGCCCTGATCGTGTTTGCCATCGCATTCGGTGCCGCCACGCTCACCGGCGAAGTACAGACGAAGGGACGAACATGGCTACCTATGCGCATGCCGAAAAAGGACTGATCAAGTAGACGCGATGACTTGCCCAGGATCGCGACCGAGCAGTCTAATCCAGAAGCGCCGATGAGTTTTTCCTTCCGCCATGCGAAAATCGCATGTGTGGCTAGGATAAGCTCTCGGCGCTTTTGGATTTTTTTGAACCTCGATCCAGTCGTAAGCTTTCGATGGAACCGCTTCCGTAATAGGGCGACGCTTGCGTCGTTTCCGAATTCTGGAAAAACTCTCTCATCAAGCACTAACGAACGGCATCGTCTACGGCGTGACCGAACACTTTCATCCACTCCTAGAACTACGAAACTAGGTAGTAGGAAGTCGATATTGGACGGTCGGCGAAAAGCCGACGAGCAGAGCTCTTAACGTCCTTATCGACAGCAAACTCAATGAGCGTTCTGTCTTATCTGCTTGTGGCGCATGAATACTTGAGATTCAGGGCTATCCAGCACTTTTGTAATCAGCGATTTCCGCCAGCACCCAGTGTAGATTGTTTCAATATTGCTTGCTTCGGAAGAAAGCTTTCGCCTTCATTGTCGCGTCCGATTATTTTCCAAACCAGGAGATCGCCAATGGGAACTATCGTGAATCGAGCCTTCAGCCCAAATGTGCTCTCAATCGTTCCTGTGCAGATGTCATTGCCGATGGTGGCAGTAATTGTCGGTTTATTGTCATCAATTTGTCCATCGACGCGCTTACCATGCTTAGCAATCGCGCGATGTGAGCCGGTCACGGCGCCATTGTTATCCAACAGTCTGATGGAAAAATTGTCGTTGGCAATCCAGTCGCCGAAAAATGGCTTTTGCTTTGGTGGCATTTCTAGCTGCCGAGTGGCTTCCGCTTGGTCTAGAGCCAGCTTAGTCTCGAGCGCAGCGGCCTCTTTGTTGTTGCTGGAGGCCCAGAGATAATCGGCATAGTCGCGGAAATACTCTTCGAAGGCTTCTTCGCCCGGTTGATCTGTTCCGATGAGCGTGAAACCCCTGGAGAACCATGGCGTTGCCTCGCTCAGCATGCCGCGTTTTGTATACATGTTGGCGAGATGAAATGTCGTATTGGCCTCTATCGGTTTGAGCTCTGATGAATCCTCATTTTTCGCTCGAGACTTTTCGGAGAGCTGATTAATGAGCTTCATCGCCCCCAGGAGATGCTCTTCGGCGGCTGCATATCTCACTTCGCGCTCCTGTGTCTGAGCCTGAGCAAGAGCAACCTCGGTCGACGCAAGCTCATTGAGAGCCGTGATGTATTGCTTGCTGTTCTTTCCGAATGCTGTATCAGCGAGTAAAAGAGCTTTGTTTAAGCGCGTGTTGGATCCAGTTAGATTGCCTTCCGATCGCTCGACCACACCGAGTTTGATGGTGTCCAGAGCTTGCTCTTGTGGTGTAGAGCCGGTTGGGAGGGCAGCTGGTTGATCGATTCCATGATGCATCGATCCAGAACCGATATACAAAAAGAGACCGGCGAGACTCAGTCCGGCAGCCAGTATCAACGTTCTATTGCTTGATGGTTTTGCTGTCTGACCCTTGAGTGGTTGATCGGCGCCTGGTGCTTGAGGAGAGGTGAGTCGATGTCGAGCAATCTTCGGCAAGTGCAGGAATCGCTGAATACTAGCCAGTGCAGACTCCATTTCTTCCGATCCGATGAAGCGATCGGCAGGGCTTTTACGCAGTGCTTTTTTGATAAACGCGTCGAGCTGTTCGTTGAGATGTTGGTCTTCGGCCGTACCTTCCGGCAGCGTTGGAGCTGGATCCGAGCATTGCATCATCAAAGTCTGAATGGCGCTTTTGCCCTGGAATGGTGGTTTTCCGGTCAGAGCCTCGTACATGACGCAACCGAGCGAGTAGAGATCGGTGCGCTCGTCAATCTCATCTCCCCGGCACTGTTCGGGGCTCATGTACAAGGGACTTCCTAAGAGTTCTCCGGTTTGGGTCAGGTGGTCGATGGAGGATTCGCTGTCGGGCAGTACTTTTGCGATTCCAAAGTCGACGAGCTTGACGCTGTCTGCTTTGATCTCCCTATCTGTGAGCAGAATGTTGCTCGGTTTAATATCTCGATGAACAATGCCTTTCTGATGACAAAATCGCAGACCCGACAAAACCTGACTGAATATCTTGAAGAAGGTGTCGACCGAAATTTCTCGATCTCTGCGAATACGGTCGGCGAGTGTTTCGCCACTAATGTAATCCATCGTCAGATAAAATTGTCCTTCGGCGGTAAAACCGAAGTCTGTGACTGAGACCAGATTGGCATGTCTTAATGCGTGGGCGGCTTGAGCAGAGAGGCGAAAGCGCTCCGAGATGCCTTGATGGCTCAAGAGATGCTTGTGCAGCACTTTTACCGCTACCACTCGATTGAGCTCGATGTGCGTGGCGCGGTAAACGCTACCCATACCGCCCCGTCCTACAAAGGCGTTGATCTCGTATTTGTCCGCAATAGTCTTGCCGATCAAGCTATCGATGTCGTCCGGATCGTCAAGGCAATGACCGTTGGCCGTTTGAGTGTTGCCGCTGTCAGTCTGGACATCGGATACAACCAGATCAATACGCTCTCTGGAAGAGGCGACACTATCAAAGTCTTTTGGTTCGGGCGGATCTGCCATAGATGCCTCTTGCTCGTCCCGATTTCTGCTGGTTCCAGAAATGATAGTCCAAATTGGATTATAGACTGATATGGTGTTCCTTGCGCATATGACCCCCAGCGAAATTGGATTTCACTTTGCCTTCGTGTGCTAGTGGACTTGCTCCCAGTGAAGATTAACTGTCTAGGAAAGTCTTGTTCTACGGTTCGACGATACATTAGTTTTATGTATCAAATGTCTTCCTTCGAATTGAGTAAAGAGAACCACCGGTAGTATCAGAACCCAAGTACAGTATCGACCGCTTCGGGCATTACATGCTCCGATCCGTAGCCACAGGCTTGATCTAAAAACCTTACGAATGGAGGTGTTCCGCTGACAACGTTCTCTGTGCGGAGTTGTGGGTGTTGCTGAACACGCTCTGTGCGTGGTCGCGACCGATCTGTTCTTCTTACAGGTAAGGAACAAGTCATGATCTGCATGCTGTTGATGGCGCTCTTTCTGGGAGCGCTTGCTGTCGCTAGTACCACTCCTGTGCAGTCTTCCAACAGGCTGGTTGCTGTGCTGGGAGGTATCATCACGGTAGTGGCCGGGAGTGTAATCCAGATTGTACTGGGGATGACGAGCGGATGCTGGCTGGACGAACATCAGCCAATTCTCCTCGATCAACTCACCAGGGCACCCGAGGCGGCGGCCATGCTAGCCTGCTTCCTGCTAGGGGCGTGCCTATTCGTCGTCTTAATGGCGAAGGTCGGGTCGTACCGGATCAATCCGGTCATGGTACTGGGCTCGATCTGCTTCATAGCTTCGCTTCTGGTGTACAGATCGGATGTGATCAACGAAGACGATGCGCGAGAGAGGACGCGGGTAAGCGTCCACATGCTGTACTCGTCCAGTATGTTCGGAAATGCCGAACAGCAACGAGAGTGGTCCAGCTTCGCTGATTCGCTCCTCGGTGACATTACCATCGGCAAGTTTGACGTCGATCAGAGCCTAGACATTGCCGGTCTTCCCATGTCGTTGCAGGACGCGGCTCGGGAGGCGGCTAGCGGAAAGACGCCGATTTTTGTCTTCGTCAAGGAGTGGTACCGCCGACGCGTCGACGATCTTCCTGACTACTACGCAAAGGAGGTAGCGCGCTTGATGACGAAATCCGAGATGCTCAAGTACATGCGCTCGATGAGCCGCTCATCAATGTAATAAGCTTCGGCTACCGGCTCAAGCGGGCTCAACCTTTAATCGCCGCTGACAGAGAGAAGGAGTCCTTCTGTCAGTGGCGATTTTAGGTTGGTCGTCGTCTGGAAAAGCGTCGAGAGCAATCGGCTCTCGGCGCTTCTTTTTATTCGATTGCGGTGCTTGGCTTCGCATGCATAGCTGATTCTGCGTTCTGTTTGTTGCAGAGTCTGAAGTTGGAAAACATCAAACTATTCGAAGAAAGTTATCTGCTCCAGCCAGGCCACCTCAACAAAAATTCGAATTGTGTTGATCTGCTCCAGCTCTTTTGCAAGGGCGTTTGTAGATTCTTGCTTTGTCTGTTCAGGAGAAAAACAACAACAGGGTCAGTTTGTTTTGATAAAGGCTGACGACTTAGGAACGCGAGAGCTACAGCGCGTTCGAGAGCTTCTCCAACACTCGTCCCGGAAACAAGAGATTCGAGGAACGTCAGCAACGGCACGTTTGCACTGTCACGAACGGCTTGCTGAACGCTTTTTACGCTCTAATGAAAACGACAAGGGGTAGTAGAAGCACTAAGCGAACAAAGCGAGTCCAACGTGGTTATCGTTGATCGCTTTGCTCTGAGCACAATTCGGCAGGTGAGTAAACCTGCTGATGGTGCCGTGTTTGCTTACCGGGACAGCCAGCTCAGGTCCACGTAATCACGCAGTGTGATTAACGAGATCGGCAGGCACATCGCGAACGCGGTGAGGACTCCTGCTGGTAGGAAGAAGATCTCAGTAAACGCCGTAAGCTCGAAGATGATGGCCGCCGGAATCGCCTCGTAGAGGACGAACCACGTTGCGACTCGCGTGGATAGATTTACTTCCTTGAGCTTCCCGCGAATCGGGGAGGCGAGCGTGTCGGCGCCGTAAAGGCAGAGACCCAGGAGCAGAGCTAGGACGGTTCCAGACAAGAAGGTTGGAACGATCTTGTCGGAGGCTGCGAAGACGAGGAACGCGGCGAAGACGCCCCAGATCATTGTGATGACGAATCTGA
>CAZISK010000143.1:0-11976 GCA_964541355.1 uncultured Candidatus Obscuribacterales bacterium | reverse complement strand
ACACCGGATTCAATACCATAGACAGTTTGCCTTTTTCCGGATCATTTGCGCGAGAATTCGACCAGCGCATCTTCGTCTTCATGCTGCTTGAGATACGACATGGCGGTCGACGAGCCGGTCAGATAAGCCTGCCAGAATGCCAGACTGAGTTGTTGCACGATGCGGACGTGCTCGCAATTGTTGGGACCGGCGCCCTGAAAATGCCGACCGGCGATGCCGCCGAGTCCATGATGGCCATCCCTAACCACGACGAGATATTTGTCGCCGGGCGGGCTGTAGGTAAAGGGATGAAATCGCCAGCTATGCTCCTCTCCATGACGCCCAAGATCTCGAGTCCCGGTAATCGACATGGTCGGGCGGATAAGCCGCCCCCACGAATTTTCGTCGGTGGGAGAGCGTCCGTCAAATCCTTCCTCCATGCCTTGCGGCGAAAGCAGAACGAAAGCACGAGGGCGTTGATCCTCGAGATCACACGAGCCACCAATGATGGTGCCAGCCAGCACCTGTGCCGTATGAGCTCCGAAAGAATGACCGCCTACGCCGATTGAGTTTCTCTCGATTCCAACCTGTTTTTGACCAAGCTCATCATCCAGACTATCGAGCTGATCAAGAAGAAAGCTGATGTCCCGAGGACGAGCCTGCCAATTCTGAAAGCTCTTGTGTTTAAACTTGTTGAAAGCATCGTCAAGACTGGCTTTTCGTTCGCCAGAGCTGGTGAAACGTGTTTGATCTTGGTTTTGAGAAAGATTGGCAATTCGCTCCTTTGCGAAATATCGCAGGGAGTCTTCATGCATAGGTCGTGCGACGATCAATCCGTTTTCGCTCCAGTAATGTGCTAACGGTCCGTAGCCATCCTTGCTTCCAAAGGCGCCATGCGAGAAAACAATCAGTGGATACCGTCCTGGTTGCCGAGGATAGGTCAGGCTGACTTCGAGATCTTTGCCTCTTTTTGAATCTCTAAGAACAATTCCGCACTTTCCAACGATGCTTTCAGCCTGATGCATTTATCTGGTATTGCGGATACCAGACTGAACTGCGCTTGCGGTCGCCAGCGCGCAGTTGGCCGGCACTTCGATTTCGATGACGCTCGCCTGTGGCGGACAAAACAGGCGGAAATTCGTCCGCGGATCTGCACCCAGACCTCTGGAAACATGGAATGACGTTCTGCCCCTATAGGTAACACCGGATGCTTCATGACGCTCGAGCTCTGAATCGGTAATGATTGCTCCCAAGCCGGGAATGCGGATCTGTCCGCCATGGGTATGACCGCCGAAGGCATAATGCACACCGGCATCGCTGTAGTACCACAAATCTTTCGGCAGATGGAAGAGTGCGATAACCAGCCAATCTCCTGGTGAGCGTGATACCAACTCCAGGAGCCGGTTCTTTTTAATACCTGGAAAATCTACACCAACCAGACAGATTCCATCATCCTGTAAATAACGCGCTTCGTTGCGCAGGACGCCATATCCGACCGCTTCAAGAGCTTCGATCAGCGGCTCGACATCCTTATTCTGCTTGGCCGGGTGACGTAGAGCCGGGAAGAGCCGGCCGACGGTCTTGTTATACATCGTGTAACGGTAATAGTCATGATTTCCAAGAACCGCATAAGCACCGAGTCTCGGGCGGCGGGTTAACAGTACCGGCGCATGTCTGACCGATTCGTCATGCTGAAAAATATCGCCTGTCAGGAAGACAAAATCGTAGTCGTCATCGGTAACTCGAGCGAGGAAATCGAGCTTGGCGCGCGATTCGTGGGCAGACAAATGCAGATCGGAAATATGCAAAATGCGCAGTGTTTTCGGCGAGGCGCCGTTGGCGGACTGGCTCTTGTTGGCGCCCGCAAGGCGCAGATACTCCCTGCGATAAGTGCGCGCTTCGCGGCAAGCATAAGCATAGACACCAGCGCCCAGTGCGAGCAATCCCAACGATATGACATACGGTTTGCGCATTTAGCTTTTGACTAACTCATCCAGGGTCTTGCGATCATATCTTACTTTCTTTGGAGCCTGACCCGTATCAGGCGAGGTCAAAGTGTTGGCGAGCCAGCGGAAAGGAAAGGCCAGACCGATTGCCGCAATTGAGAAGATGAAATCGTACGGCAACGCGTACCAGCTCAAATTCCGCAGATACTGGAAGATCCAGGGCTGCCATTCGAGATATGTTTTTGAGCCTTCAAATATATAGAAATAGAGGTAAGTGCCCAGCAAATAGAGCACTCCGGTAAGGTGCAATGCCAGAAGACCGGCGCTCAGTCCGGCGAATTGCGAGAGCGATGTGCGCTTGTTCTGAGTAATCCAACCGCACAGAAGAGCTGCCGAAGCAGTCCCTAGAAGATAGCCGAAGCCCGGCTCCAGAAAATAGCTTGGTCCTCCGCCGGATGCGAGCGGAAAGATTCCGAAGAACGGTCCTACGATACCCAGCGCCAGAAAGAGCGCAATAGAGATAAGCGAAAGACGAGGTCCGAAGGTATACCCCAGAAAGATTGCAGCAGGTGCAAGTGGAACATAGGTCGACCGTCGTGGCGCAGGAGGCTCATCCAATACCCCGGGCGCATACTCTCGAATCTTCGCCTCGATATCTTTCGGGGTCAAAAGAGCCAGATAGCGAAGCTGACCGTGGGCGTAGTTATAGAGGTTGCTGCCGGTGCCTGTCGGCAGATCAAAGCAAGTAAACGAGCCAAAGAAAGCTATTTGCAGACCGGTGAAAACAAGGACCAGCTGTCCCATGAAAGACTTTCGTCTTGAGCCGGGTCTTTTCCTCGTGTCGGATACCAGATGCAAAATGTGAGACCTCTTCCTTCACCCGCTCATTTTCCCAGCAGGAAGGCAAAATTGTCGATGAGAAATCAATTTATTCAAGCTCAGGCGGTAGCCCTGTCGGCAATAACAGGCTCTTCGCACCAGTCCGTCTGATGGGAAAATAGCTCTCTCATGCCCCGGATAGGCAGATTGAACTGTTGCAGGTGGCCAATGAACATATCGACGAATTTCGCCTCGGTAATGCGATCCGTCCACAAGACCAGAGCATCTTCACCGTTGTCCTGGTAATACTTGCGGCGCACACCGATGCGCCGAAAGGCGTATTTGTAATACAGGTGCTGAGCCGCTTCGTTGCTGACGCGCACCTCGAGCGTGAGCCAGTTGGCGTTGCGGCGGCGTGCTTCGATGATGTTGTTAATCAAAAGACGCTCGCCCACGTGCTGCCGCCGCATGGCCGGGTGCACCGCCAGGGTGGTGATGTGCGCTTCATCGCTAATCAACCAGAAGCCTGAATATCCGATCAACATATCGCTCGCCGGTGAGACGGCGCCGAAATACCTGCCATCATTGTTGGTCAGCTCGTTGGTGAAAGACTGACGAGACCAATGATGCGTACCGTAAACGGCGGGCTCAATCTCCATGATGCCGTCTAGATCGTCTAATTGTAGCGGTCTAACCGCGATTGCAGGAAGCGCTTCCCTCATTGCCGGCCTTAAGTGTAATGGAGGCACCACGCAAGTATAGCGGGTTGACAGTATCGAATGAATAAATCGCCTTCAAACCTTCACGATCTTTGTTATTCAGATCAAAGTCGCTCGTCGCAAGCTGAGCCTGGATTTCAGCCACGTTGAGCGCGCTCGGCAGCGCTTCACAATTCGACTGTAACGCCTTAACTTCATCAAGAATCTTTTCTTCGGCAAAACAGTTGGAAGACCGGTCCAGGAACTTGGGAAGCTCGTCCCTGGTGCAACAGCGCGGCTCGACCACCGTTATCATGGCACCATCGCCCGGTTGCCACCGGACCTTCTCTTTCAAAGGGTGGCGATAAGCCGCTACGAAGTAGTGCCCCCTGCCGGCGGAGAGCACGATGATCGAAGGTAAGTTGACGTAAGCGGCATGAGAGCGCAGAGAGTCGACTCCGATTAATGGGATGGACAGCGCTTGAGCCAGGGTTCGCGCGGTGACGACGCTGGTGCGCATACCGGTAAAACTGCCCGGTCCAACGCCGACAACGAGGAGATCAATCGAATCGCGCTCCCAGCCGGCGGACCTCGTGATGTCGTCTACATTCGGCATCAACTGACTGATCGCTTCCTGGCGGCTGGATTCGGGCGGCACTACGCGACGCGCCGAGACCGTGGCACCGTGCTCCAACAAGGCGAGCGAAAGAACCGGATTGCTGGTATCGAAAGAGAGGATCCTCATAGGCTTTGTAAGACGCCTGGCCGGCCCGACCCAGTTGGTGGGCTATTTAGCCGTCTTCTCGGCCTCCTTGTCCGACACGCCACTACCGGCAGTGTCTTCTTGCGGTCCTCGAATTTTGTCGATTACCTCATCAACCTCACCAAGATCGTCAAGCTTGTACGAAGCCGGGCCATCGGTCGGCATCTCATCAGCAAGCTCCTTCTGATGCTGATCGCCTGTGGTGTCGCTGCCGTTGGTGCTCGATGTGGTGCCTGGGGTAGTAGCAGTCTGCGCTGCTTCTAAAGCAGGGTTTGACGCTGCCTCGGTCGCCCGTGCCTCTTCTTCGCCTTCGATTGCACGCCTGAGAGCATCCTCGTCGACTTCGTCTTCGACTCCCGCACCAGCGGCCGGACCAATAGTGATCTGCTTACCGAGCATGCCGTGGGGACCTTGCTCCATGGCGGCAAGCTCCATGGCTTCACGCAGCGAGGGCGAGATATCATCCGGATCTATAGAGGTCAGGTCTGAGAGATCGATATGGTTCTCCTCCAGCCACTGCATCAGCTCAGGCGGCAACTCTTGAGGGAAGTCGTTCTCACCTTGTCTGACCGGTTGAGCGCGGAATATAAGCTGAATCGATTCTTGTTGGATGTGACGCAGCAACATGTTGAACATGTCGAACGCCTCTTTCTTGTACTCTTGCAAAGGATCGCGCTGACCGTAGCCTCTCAATCCGACGCCTTCGCGCAATATTTCGATGTTGTGCAGGTAATCCACCCACTTGGTGTCGATTGTGCGAAGCAGAACCTGACGCTCGAGCTCTCGCATCGTCTCTATGCCGATCTCCTCTTCGCGAACTTCATATGCTTTCCGGATGTCGGACCGGAGCTTCTGTCGCAGATCTTCATAGTGCAATCCGGCGAACTCTTCAAGCGTCAACGCTTCAAGTATCGGTATGTCGACAGCAAGTGCGGTGAGAAGCTCAGGCATCCCCTGCTCTTCCCATACTTCCGGTGGCGTATCTGGATCGATGTATGCCGCAAGAACCAGATCCACGTGCTCAGTCAACATGTCAGAGACGTTCTCCCGCAGGTCCATATGCTCGAGAATACGCCGTCTTTCACGATAGATAACTTCACGCTGAGTGTTGAGCACATCGTCGTATTGCAGAACGTGCTTACGCATGTCGAAGTGGTGCGCTTCCACTTTCTTTTGCGCGTTTTCGATCGAGCGAGTCACCATCTTATGTTCGATCGGCATCTCCTCATCAGCACCAATGAAAGTCATCAGGTTGGCAATCTTCTCACCACCAAAAATTCTCATCAAGCTATCTTCCAGCGAGAGGAAGAATCTGGCGGATCCAGGGTCTCCCTGCCGACCTGACCGGCCCCGAAGCTGGTTGTCGATGCGTCGGGACTCGTGGCGTTCCGTTCCGAGTATGTGCAAACCGCCGAGGCTAACCACTTCGTCGTGCTCGACGTCGGTCAGAGCTTTGAACTTCTTCGTGAGCTCTTCTAACTTTTCGCGATACTCATCGGAGTCGACATCAGTATTATTGTCTTTTTTGAGTTGTTCCTTCGCCATGTACTCCGGGTTGCCACCCAAAAGAATGTCCGTGCCTCGACCAGCCATGTTGGTCGCCACGGTAACGGCGCCCTTTCGTCCGGCCTGCGCGACGATCATCGCCTCCTTCTCGTGTAGCTTGGCATTGAGGACGTGGTGCGGAATGCCTTTGCGAATAGCCTGCACCACCTGAGCGGTGACGTGAATGGAGTAAAGGCGCTCTATGAGCTCCTCATGTTTTTTCGGAAACTCCGTCTCTACCTGCTTGATTACATGCTCGAGTTTTTCGGAATCAATCGCGCCCGGGCGATCGAAGATCTTCTTCAACGCTTCGATTGAATCGCCTGAGAGATTGCGACTTTTCACGTATTCAGCCGCTTTGCTTATTTTGTTGACCAGGTACTCGCTCATCTTCTGCGGCTTCGATAGCAGGTCGGAAATGAGCTCGGATTTCTCGATGCTGACAGTACCGACAAGAACAGGTCTGCCCTGCTGGTGCATCTCGACGATCTCTTCAATCACCGAGTAATACTTCTGACGCTCTGTCTTGTAGATCACATCGGAGTTATCCGTACGAATCGATGTCTTGTTGGTGGGAATGGCTACAACATCAAGGTTGTAGATTTTGTTGAATTCCGCAGCTTCGGTCATAGCCGTACCGGTCATGCCGGCAAGCTTCGGATAGAGCCGGAAGAGGTTTTGATATGTAATCGACGCGTACGTCATCGTCTCGTCCTGGATCGGCACATTCTCTTTGGCTTCAACAGCCTGGTGCAGACCGTCGCTCCAGCGTCTGCCCTTCATCATTCGACCGGTGAACTCGTCGACGATCACGATCTCCGGCTCGCCCTGATCGCCCGGAGCAATTACGTACTCCTTGTCGATCTGGAAAAGATCTTTGGCTTTGAGAGCTTGCACGAGGTAGTGGTGGAAATTGAAGTGCATGTCGAACAGATCGTTGACACCGAGCAGCTTCTCGGCGTTCACAACACCACGTTCGGAAATCAGCACATTGCGTGCTTTCTCATCGACGAAATAGTCACAATCTTCATCATCTTTGTCTACGCCCTTCTCTAGGAGAGGGGCAATCTGCGCCATGCGCTTGTAAATCTCCGTGTACGACTCAGCCGGAGCACCGGAGATAATAAGCGGCGTACGGGCTTCGTCAATCAAAATGTTGTCGACTTCGTCAACGATCGCGAAGTAATAGGGACGCTGCACCAGATCTTCGAGACTTGTACGCATATTGTCGCGCAGATAGTCGAACCCGAATTCGTGGTTGGTACCATATGTGATATCAGTTCTGTAGGCCGCCTGCTTCTCCCAATCCGGTTGATGCGAGTAGACCAGGCCGGTGGTCAGACCGAGCCAGCGGTAGATAGTGCCCATCCACTCAGCGTCGCGGCGAGCCAGGTAGTCATTGACAGTAACAACGTGCACACCTCTTCCCGACAGGGCGTTGAGGTAAGTAGGCAATGTCGCGACCAGCGTTTTTCCTTCACCAGTCCGCATTTCGGCAATTTTATTGAAGTGCAGAGCAGCGCCACCAATGAGCTGAACGTCGAAGTGACGCATGCCGAGCAAGCGTCTGCCGGTCTCGCGAACAACGGCAAACGCTTCAGGTATCATCTCTTCCAGCACTTCGGACAAGACTTTATCCTTCTGCGTGCGGAAGCGTCCCGGCATTTTCGGAGCATCATCGGGAATAAGCTTGATGTCAGGAACATCCTTCAGGGCGTTGTCAATTATGGTGCGGAACTGGGCAGTTTTCCCTTTGAGCTCATCCGCGCTGAGTCGCTCTATCTCGGGCTCCAGCATGTTGGCACGCTCGACAAAGGGTTGCAAATGCTTCAGCCGGCGTTCATTCGTGTCTCCGAAAAGCCCACGTAGCCACTGTCTTCCCCGTTCATCCCAATCCATTGCAATGGTTACCCCCGAAGGTCTGTTTCGATAAGCTAGGCTGCTCATCAAAGCGTATCTTAGCGCGCATTAATCGGACACGAGTCCTTGGCACTAAAAAGATTCAGAAAAAGAAGGCTCAATTTTAACACTTCATCTTATTCAATCTATGGCATAAACCCCAGGAGTCGATGAAGGAAGCTGAATGGGCCGAGCCATCCGGCGTTTGCGCGGTAACGAAGCGCAACAGAACGAACGGAAACCGTCCGCCGTGCCGTATCATGAAACAGTGATAATCAGGGCGACAGAACAGTCGGCCTCATAAACGTCCAGTCGGACAGGCGGTCACTTTGGCAGAGAAAGCCGACGAAAGAGTTGCGAAAGAGCCGCTCCGGAACAGGGAGGGCAAAACTGCACTGTCCGGACTCTCACTCCCTGAGCTGAAGCAATTCGTGAAAAGCCTCGGAGAGCCTGCATTTCGAGCCGATCAGATACATAGCTGGATCTATGTGAAGTGGGCTAAGTCCTTCGATGAGATGTCCAATCTCTCAGCAGAACTGCGCCAGAGACTCAATGAGTCGGCCTGCATCTCGGCTTTGGAAATCGCTACCCTCAAGGTCAGCAAAGACGGCACACGAAAATATCTGTTCCGGCTTCCAGACGGAAAGCTGGTCGAATCGGTTCTGATGTGCTTTCAGGACAGAGATACACTCTCCGCATGCGTCAGCAGTCAGGTGGGTTGCGCCGTAGGCTGCACCTTCTGCGCAACCGGCTATCTCGGTTTCATGCGCAATCTAAGCGCGCAAGAGATTGTCGACCAGGTTCTCTCGATTCAACGCGAATCAGGAAAACGTGTTGCAAACCTGGTCTATATGGGTCAGGGCGAACCGCTCCTCAATACGGAGCAAGTGATCGATTCCATAGACACGATGATTCACTCGGTCGGAATCGGCGGACGCCACATTACCGTGTCCACCTCCGGCATCATCCCCGGTATCGAACAATTGCGCGATGAAAATCTGCCGGTCACTCTGGCATTGTCTCTCCATGCGCCGGACAAGACAACTCGAGAAGAGGTCGTGCCGATCACCTGCAAGTATCCGATCCCGGATCTGATCAAATCGCTCAAAGAATACGTTGCCACCACCAAGCGCCGCGTGACCATTGAATACGTTTTGCTCAAAGACGTGACCGATTCGGAAGAGCAAGCTCAGCAACTGGCCGACCTGGTCCGCGACCTGCACTGCAATATAAATCTCATTCCATACAACCCGACCTTCGCCGAAGATGGAGCGGCTCTCTACGACAGACCGAGCCGGGACAGGCAGCTGAGATTCAAGAGAATCGCCGAGCGCAGCGGTAAAACCGTTACTATCCGCCTGGAGCGCGGCACCGACATAGAAGCGGCTTGTGGTCAGCTTCACAACGCCTATAAAGAGTGAACCAGGCAAGCGCTCAAGAGACCAGCACATCTAACACCTGATCGAGATAGCGATGCATCAGGAAGTGTCCGGCCCGTGGAACCAATTTGAGCTCGCATCCGGGAATGCGCGATTGCAGCCATTCCGAGCCCGATACTGGAGCGAGCTTGTCCTCTTCGCCGTGAAACAACACAGTGGGAACCTTTATCTCTTCGACCGGGTATCCCCAGGGCGCTCTCACCGCCCAGTAATCATCGATGACACCATCAGGTCCCTGTTTCAGACTGCCATAGAGGAAATCGGCGAGGAATCCCTCCGAGAGAGAGCGCATCACCTCGAGATCATTAGGCGATTCGGCGACCTCGTTCTCGGCCTCGCGCTTCAAGAAATGGGGCGGCGCCTTGCCGGAAAAATACAACACAAGTTTAAGAACCCAACGCAGCGATTTTGGACAACGAACGATGAAACGATCTATGGAGAGACCGAGCTGATCTATATATTGAGGAGAATCGAAAACAGCGCAACTACCCACGGTGACACTGCGTGAAAAAAGATGCGGTGAGTAGTAGGTACAGGGGAAAACATACGCCGATCCAAGAGACCAGCCGAAGACCGGTATTTTGGTAAGTTCAAGGATGGTGAGCAGTTGTTCTACATCCTTCGCCCAGTTCAAAAGAGTGCGATCAGGTTGCCGGTCAGATAGCCCAATTCCGGGTCGATCCGGCGCGATAATTCGCAACCCCCGCCTTGCGAACTCCTCAGCTGCAAAGGCAATGTCCAGACGGCAGCTTATGCCTCCATGGAAATAGAGGATCGGCTTCCCATGCGGATCGCCATACTCGGCGTATCCGAGCTTACGCCCGTCATTCAATCTTATGGAGAGCTCGTCTGTCACGACTTGTGAGGACCATGCTGGTGATCGTGCCCGCAACACTCATTCGCGGACTGGTTCGACTTTTCACCACCGGACTTGACCTTGCGCTTGGCGGATTGGTGCTTGTCACCGTCGTTGGTGCCCTCATCCTTCTGCCGTTCTGCACCGCCAGCGGTGTCATGCTCGTGAGCCTCGCAATATCCGCTGTCCAGACATCGCTTGAACTTCGTATCGATCCAGCCGGCCACCTGCGTCGTCACATGGCTGGCTATCGCCAGAGGCAGCGGCTTGAGACCAAGGACGGTGTATACGGAGTTCATGCGTACGAGGAAGAAGCGCACCTTCATCGCGCAATAGACCTTTTCCTCTCTGGCGCCTTTCATGCCCGGTCTGTATTTGAGCTTATGGTGAGCTAGATTTTTGAAGTTATAAAGGTAATTGGCTTTCTCATAAGCATATTTGAAATGTGCTTCCAATAGCTTGCTGTGCTTGAACTCACCAGTATCATCGACCTTCGCCAGAGGAGACAGACCAAGAGACAGCTCGCGCTTTCCTTCGGCTTTGAATTTTTCCAGCGCTTCCAGAATAATGTAATCGACGACTGAATAAGAACGCTTTAAGTTGGTGCGCAGGTGATTGGCGATATAGCCAATCACCTGTCCTTTTTCGTACATCGGATCGAAGACGACGAATCCGACTATTTCATCGCCAAGCTTGGCGACGAACTTGCGCACATCCATCTCGTCCACATAGATCAGTGGACGAACGATGAATCGCATCTCGCGATCGGAGGTAACTTTCTCTTTCAGCCAATCATCGCCGATTTTCTTGAAGGCTCGAATGGTGGCGTTGTCGACGGATTCGAGCTCGACTACGGTGAGCCCATCCTTTTTGCCATTGTTGCGTGCCTGCCTGAGCTGCTGCTTCTTGTTGCCAACCAGATCGAAATCCTGAATATCGATGATCGTCTCGACACCCAACTCGTTGATGGTAAAGCCAAGCTCGTTGAGAAGCTGA
This sequence comes from uncultured Candidatus Obscuribacterales bacterium, assembly GCA_964541355.1. Classification (GTDB taxonomy): domain Bacteria; phylum Cyanobacteriota; class Vampirovibrionia; order Obscuribacterales; family Obscuribacteraceae; genus JADYXR01. The sequence goes on along the minus strand of CAZISK010000143.1, from coordinate 1,036 downwards.
GCCGTATCGTGATCGATGTGGAGAAATACCGGATCTTTTTTGAACTCGAGAAAACGCTGGAGAAACTCCTTCTTCGAAGCAGGCGGACACAACGGATCGGAAAGCACGACAACCGAGTCTTTGCTATCCCTGAGCTGCCTGTAGGCGACGTATCCCAGATCGTGCATGAAATACTGCAATCCTTCTTGCAGAGAAGAATAGGCAAGAGAGCCTTTGCCGTGATCCATCATCTTCGTGAATCGGAACTTGCTGGTCTCTGATCGATCCCTGGCATTGGCGACGGCAGTCTGCAGCGCCTCCTGATTGCGTTTTATCCCTCTAAGAGTCGTGCCAAGCTCGCCGCGTGTGAGCGTCATCTCGTCAGGACTAACCGGTTTTGGTTGCGGATTTTCGCGAATAAAATTGCGAATTCGGTCAACCAAGCGCTCTTTCTGTTGATCCATAGCAACTACTCTCTCTTGCTATTTATATACTGGGCCAAATATTTTACTCTCTTGACTGGACGTTTCATCAACTCGATTAGAGGTGCGGAGCCAGAATCACCAGAAGACTGGGCACTATCGTAATTATCATCGAGAAGAGAATTCCGATTGCAAACAGGATCGGGCCGAAATGCTCCGCCTTCTCTTTGAAGAGACGGCGCGCCAGAAGCTCAGCCATCCATCCTGACGTATAACAGACATTGGCGGCGATACCGTATGCCACCGCTGGCCAGATAAGCGATCCCAGACTGGCTACGCGCAAAGTGTCCCAGACAATTATTGTGAAAACTCCGCAGAGCCCGACCAGTAAGTTGTATGGCAGTCGGCGCGCCTCCCACCAGCCTATGATATCGAATAACGATGTCTGGGTGGGCCCGTCGAATAGCGCTTTCAGGAATCCCTTATTCGATACGGGCTTGGGAGCGGGCGCTTTGCGATCCAGCGTTTTTAACAGACAATCCAGCTCCTCGGCGGAGGACCCTTCCATGACCTGAAGGAATTCATCTGTTGATAGCTTTTTGATAACCGCTTCGGCTAGTGCCCTGTCCGAGATG
>CAZISK010000142.1:0-11980 GCA_964541355.1 uncultured Candidatus Obscuribacterales bacterium | reverse complement strand
GCGCAGGCAGTACATTGTCACCGGCAGCCAGCATTTTGAAAACAAACTCGAACATTAAGGAAGACGTGGCAAGGTCCTTCTCAAGGAATATGCCGCTCAGGAACGGGCGAAAAAATTGAGCAATCATCTCTTCAGAAAACCCTGACTGCTCCAGAGTTTGCAATGTAGTCGGCGCAGTGGAGGCAGACTCTCGGGACAAACTTTTCGATAAAACACCCTGTCGCAACAGTCCCATTCTGACTTTGTCCGCTACGCTGCCTATCGGGCTCAGCATTGTTTCAAGAGCCTTGGACGGCAGCCTGACCGGGTCGGATAGCTCGTGGAACATACCACCGCATCGCACCAGTGCGCCGGGAAGAAATGGTTTGAAGTCGAGCGATCGGTAGTTCAACACGGACCGCGCCTCCGGGTAGGCTGTTAGAAAAATTTGGAAACCGCGGTCAAGTAAAAACCCGTCGACTACATCGGTCTTCACTCGCCCGCCGACGCGCTCGGATGCCTCGTACAGTGTGAAGGGCATGCCTTCTTGATGCAGTCGCCTGGCACAACAGAGTCCTGCTAAGCCTGCTCCAATGATTAGAACGTCTGAATTTGAATTCATAACTTCCTTCCTAGCTATTCAAACATCGTCACGCTGCACTGAGAAGTTGATTCAGAAGTGGTGCGATGTGCGGGTGACGGAACAGATAACCGGTGGAGAGCAGTCTCTTTGGTTGCACGCGGGCGCTGGCGAGCAAAAGTTCGTTGGCCATCTCGCCAAGCAAAAGATTGACTGCCAATCCCGGAATCGGGAAAATCGTCGGACGGTGGAGTGATGCCCCTAGCGCTGCAGTGAACTCGTTGTTAGTCACGGGATTGGGGGCTACAGCGTTAATCGGTCCCTCTAGTTCGTCATGCGTCATGACGTGCTGGATGATGCCGACCAGATCATCGATCGCCACCCAGCTCATGTACTGCTTGCCCGATCCCAGCCGACCTCCTGCTCCCATGCGAAACGGGGGGAGCATTTGTTTCAGAGCACCACCCTCGGGGCTCAGCACCACGCCTATGCGTAACTCTGCTACGCGTATGCCTCTGTTCTTGGCGGCGAGGGTCGCAGCCTCCCATTGCCCGCATACTTCCGCCAAAAAGCCTTTTCCCGGTTCACTCTCTTCAGTCAGCACTTCTTCGCCACGGTCACCGTAGTAACCGATCGCCGAGGCCGATATCAGCACTTTCGGTGGTCTGGCAAGCGATGCCAGAGTCTCGCTCAGAAGCTTGGTGCCCTGAATCCGACTGTCCCGGATGCTACGTTTTTTCTCTTTGGTCCACCGACCTGATGCTATGTTGTCACCGGCTAGATGGACGACTGCATCAAATCCCTCGAGTGCTCTGTCGTCTATCTTCCCGGCAGCCGGGTCCCACAGAACTTGACCATCGGCTGCTTTGCTTCGACCCAGACGCACCACCTCATGCCCCTGGGACGTGAGGAAGGATGTGAGTCGCGAACCTACCAGACCGTGGGAACCTGTTATTAGTACTTTCATGGAACGTCCTCCGAGTTCGTTGTAGAGTCTCAAATCTGAAGCAGTCACTTCATGCCGGTATCTGAACATGCGCTCTAGTTTGGCTTTGACCGTCGGACCGAGCAGTGGTGCGCTGAGGAGCGCTATCGGCAGCGAGTATTCAACATGGTCCACCAGTCTGCACGCATCGGCACCGACCGGCTCTACTCTGTGTATATGGTGCCAGTATGAGAAAGGTCCACTCACTTGCTTGTCCGCAAACTGTACTCCTTCAACATAATCGCAATGCTCTGCAATCCAATCGAGCTTCAGCGGACCGAGCGCCATTCTGATAATGGCTCTCTGTCCAGTTTGTGGACCTGAAGCTGGCTGAACCACTTCGACCTCTCCCCATGGTGTCATGAGTCTGTCTATGGAACCCCTATTCCAGTGCCACTTAAGAACTTGATCTGCAGGCGCTTTGATCAAAGAGCGGTATTCGAAAATCTCTCTAGTCATGTGCCGACGCCTCCGGCCAGGTAGAAGGGTAGTTAACATAAGACTGCCCTGGCGTCGCCTGAGGATTCACGCTGAGCCCTCGGACTCCTCACCGATGACAGTCCGCCGTCTATGGCCATGCTCTGACCAGTGACCCACCTGCTCTCATCCCCGAGCAACCAATCGATGACGACAGACACATCTGAGGCCTCGCCAATCCTGCCCAGTGGACTCATATCGGTGGATGCCTGCATCTGTGCTCGGTTCGAGGTGATAGGACGTGACATACCGGTCCTCAGAAGCCCGGGAGCCACGCAGTTCACCCTGACTTGATGCCTGGCGTATGTGGCTGCCGCTGCCCTGACCAGACCCTCGATGCCAGCCTTCGCTGCCGCTATGGCCTCGTGGTAGGGCAGACCTACCCGCGCAGCGCACGACGATACCAGCACTATTGACCCGCCTCGTCCCATCATCACCTTTGCGGCGTACTTGACTGTGGCGAAGGCGGCAGTCAAGTTAACAGCGATCACAGAGCCCCACTCTTCCTCCGTCGTGAGATGAGCTGGCTTGAGCAATAAGGAGCCTGCGCAGTTGGCTACGCCATCCAGCTGACCATATCTGTCGCGCACTTCCTGGATGCATTCTCTCATCTGATTGAAGTCTGTGACATCACACTTAACGAACGGAGCGTCGACCGTGTCGGCTGCTAGCGATAACTGCTCGATGTTCCGACCGGCTAGGACAACCCTGGCCCCTCGGTTGGAGAGGCGCATAGTCAGATCGCAGCCGACTCCGCCATTGGCACCTAAGACCAGGTATACTGGCGCATTACCGCTATGCGATAGACCATCATTGCCGTTCATCTCGTCACCCAGAGAAGTACCATACACCTTGAGCTTAAGTCAGCTGCGTGAACCGGCGGTGAACATCACGGGGTCATCGTCTGCGCCAGACGGTGGCTAGTGAGGTTATCAGCTCGTACTTTCTGTGATGCTCTCTGATCAGCAACGGCATGTCGAACTTATCCAACAACTCGAATTCGCCCTCCAGCGCTGCCTGCAGTCCGTCTTCCGAGAACCTCATTTGGCCGGACTCATCCATATATCCTCCGAGCCATACTTCAGCGGGGCTGAACTGCTCCATCCAGGTGAAAGGCGTGGTGATCACGAGCAAGCCACCACGGCGCACCATGCCGCGACTGCCTCCCATCCTAGACAGACAAGACATAGGGGATGGGACACGACACAGTACATTAGCTATCAGTACAGCATCGAAGTCTGTGTACTCAGCAGGTAATGAGCAGGCATCGGCCCGGCGGAATGTCACACGCTCAGCGACTGCCGTGTCCACCGTCGCATGCACCGGCAGAGATAACTTCCCCTCCAGCTTGCACCTGAAGTCTATCTCCCTGTTGGATTGCAACCTCTTGGCCGCCTGGATAAAGTTGTCACTCAAATCGACTGCGGTCACTTCAGCAAAGTGCTCAGCCATACTGAAGGCGGCACCACCGACGGCGCAACCGATGTCTAGGGCTCGCGATGGCTCGATAGCTAGTATGTCAGACCACTCTTTCACCAGCCGAGCACAGCGTTGGGGAAAGCAGGTGACCTCACGGCTGATGTAGTCGAAGGGCATCTGAACTTCTGGTGGAGCGTAGTGCAGAGTCAGATACACATTGAGCATATCGAGTTCTGCGTAACGATTCCCCGCCGGCTTCTCACTCTTGGACGTGACGGCGCCACCGTCCCCGGTGCTCGAAACCAGGCGAAACCCGGCGTGCTGGAAAAAGTGTGGGCGAAAGTGAAAGCGAGCCCACGGCGAAGCTTCAGCACCGGTACTGATGAAAGAGCCTCCCATGATCATCTGGTGTTCACCGTCGAAGCACGGTGTGCTGAAGTCATCGTAGTATTTGTGGACCCTGAATCCCGGCAGTGGATTGAACTGGTCGACACACCATTGCCAGACGTTGCCGTAGAGATCGGTGACCCCTGCATGGCCCGTGCCGCTCAGTCCGACAGGGGACTCAGAGCCCCACACCAGGTTCAGGTTGTACTGTTGTTGACTCTGCTCAATCTGTCTCAGGCGGTGGTGTTCAGATTCTGAAAGCAATCTCAACCTGGTCTGTCCGCTCACCGCATCTTCCTGTGCCCGCCACCGGCAGTATGCTTGGGCTTCATGGTAGTTGACGATGGCTGGGCAAGACCAGGGCATTGAAACCACCTCAAACAATGCTCTCAGGAGATAACGATGAGATCCAGCGGGTCCATCTGGCAGCCAGAAAGTAGGACATTTCACATTCCTGAATGATCGCCACCGCCAGCCAACTTCACTCCAGTAGCGTCGCTCGTGGTAACCACCGTCGGCCACAAAGTGCCAGAACTCTCCATTGCTTATCAGGTTCTTGGTGACTGAGAACTCACCCACGTGCTGGTCGCGATGACCGTACTCATTGTCCCATCCGTACGACGGTGCATCTGACGGCTTCCCCAAGGTGACTTGTCCAGACTTGATCTGCATCATCTGGTTGGTCGGATAATCGATACCGGGTCGCGGTGGGTAGCTCGTCGCAGCACCCGTCACCATGCTCGGATGGAGATGTGGCCAATGGCGAGGGCGAGTGACCAGATCGAGTGGGAGCTCGCGAATCAGTACCGACGATGTTTCAAGGTGAATACGCTCGTGTTCGAACGCCATGAACAGTGCCCAGAGTGGGTCGGACTGCGTGATGGGCGGGTGTCCGGCACTCAGCGACTGATGACTGGTTATCAGCCCGCTCACCACCTGATAGACTGCTCTCCGGTACGCGTGCAGCAGATGCAGTGCGGGCCAATCCATCGTGTTTTTAGACATATCATCCCACGACATTTCATCGACGCCGGTTTCGAACAACGATTCATAGTACGGCTCTATCGGCGAATCCAGAATTCCAGCGACCCGGAGCTTGTTGACGTAGAGTGCCGCAGGGTGGACATAGTAGAAGACCAGCGGGTGCCTCAGTCCATGCACAGGCGGCTCGTAGAAGGCATCTTCGGTCTTGAGACTGGAAAACAACAACTCGCTGAGCGTCCAGGAATTGTTGAAGTAATCCAGCACCTCTGACCGGGTGCATGTGCGTAGGTCGGGCGGCACTAACGAGTGCAGCACGCCGTCGGCAGACACTCCCGGACAGCCCGCCTCTGCGGGCGGCACCCCAGTCCACCATTGTTCAGTCTGGGTGAGCGGCACAGCTGGTGGTGGCATGCCATCGGTCCGCGAGTCGTTTGCTGCCGATGCCGACCCGTCCATCAGCCTAATGGGATAATCACATCTCGATAGCTCTTCCACTCGGATCACCTCCTGGGTCAGACGGGTGTCCTCCCCTGTCGTCCCTTGAAACTCATCATCAAAGCTCTGCATGTTTCATTGCATCGGTTAAGAAGTGGCGGGTTTCGTGTATTCTGAACGGCTGTGCGCTTTCAATCAGCTATCGAGACCAACACTTCGTTCCGCCTCATGAACGGTGGCATGAACGGTGGGTCATAGTACGCGTAAGAAGGCACCCCAACTGGTTGGAGATTGTTGAGCCGCAAGCTGCCCACGAGAGCTTCAGCATGTTCTGAAAATGACTGAGGATTCCACGATCCAGAGAAACCTATGGCAGCGAGCTTTCGCTCTGGGAGCTCAACGAAACGGATCCGACTGTCGTCCGGTCCGGGGAGTGTATGAAGCGAGCTACCTGGGGGCATGAAGAAGCTGACAGTCATCGTAGCTCCGGTCGACTGGGAGGTCACAGGTGAGGTCATACTGACCTTCTCGGGCTGAGCCACTACAGGTGAGGTCATAGCGAGTGACGTCCTTCGCGTGTTCTCGCCGAAGATATAGCCCGCAAGTATCCTGAACCCCCCGTCCAATGCATCTCTCTGTACGCCATCCACTTGCACCTGCGCGATGATGGAGCTCTCGTACAGACGTACTTCTACACCGTCTGACAGTCGCTCGACCACACGGTACTTGGGACTGTGACTTCGAGCCTCTGCTGACACGTTGATCGCAGACATGAATGCGTAAACTCCTACTGCAGCGATGGTTCCGGCAGCTATAACTGCGAACTTATACTTCACTGGACTATCCCTCTCTCAGCCGTTATAGCTACGATAACGGTCTAGCGTGAATCGACGGTGAACGCTCATGAATCTCCGATCAGGGGCAGCTAAAAATCAAAGTTCGTCGCGGTCGACATCGACGGTCGCTCACCCTGTAGTCGGCGGCGTCTGACGCAATCTGTAGCCCCTGTGACGTTCTGTCTCTACAAGTGACGGACCCCCTGGTTCGTCGACGGCCCGTCGCAGTAACTTGATGTGTGCACGAACAGTATCCAAGGATGCCAGCGAATCGTCGTGCCACACTCTGACCAGCAGTGCTTCCGCAGGGAAGAACTGCCCCGGATGACGCATGAGAAATTCCAACAACTTGAGCACCATCGGCCTCAGATGCAACTCTTCGCCAGATCGCGATACTGTTCCTGTCACTGGGTCGAAGCTGATTTCGCCGGCCCTCAACACGGGTTCTGAGCACAGTGGGGGACGACGTAGAAGAGCTCTCAACCTGGCGGCGAGGACTCTGTTCTCGAACGGCTTAGTGAGATAATCGTCAGCGCCGGCATCTAAACCGTCCGCGGTATCATCGTCCGATGTTCGAGCAGTGAGCATCAGAATTGGTGTCCGGTCTCCTGCCGCCCTCAGAGACCTGCAGACATCGACGCCGCTGAGCCCCGGCATCATCCAGTCGAGCACGATGACATCGTATTTGTTGACTCGCAAGAGATCGAGAGCTGCCCTGCCGTCGTGAGCAGCCTGCACAGTGAAGCCTCTACTGGTCAGAGTGTGCAGGAGCACTTCGGACATTTCGCGATCATCTTCCACTAAAAGGACTTTAGCCAAAACTGTGTCCACACTCGAGCTGTCATGATTGATCATTGTACCTGGTCGCCAAGCTTTGTCCACGACGCGGTCATCACCGAGCGCAGACCATTTGGGTTGATGGTAATAACTCTGCGGTCGCTATACTGAGTGCATGATGCTATTGGTTGCATCCGAATATCCAATTCAGCCGTCCATTTCTCAGACCGTATAAGAGTGGGTTGAACCGAGCGTGAACGGCTCAGCAGAATGGGAAACTGAAATCATCTCCTGTCTGGGTGTGCCCCTTTGGAGATTGTCAAGTTTCAAAACGAATAGAGCAATAAATGCGAACGTGAGCAAGGGAGATTCGCAGGTTGACTGGGCTGTTTTCAGGGTATGTCCGTAAAACATACTAACTTGACCTGCGAATCTGTGTCTAGTCAAATTCAAGCAATCGCATTCGGTATCATGGTGGCATTCACAGTGTGCATGTTTGGGGCCTCTGCGTTTTGTGCAGATGAGAAGGCTGAATCCAGAAGGATTGTAGCTTTGCAGCGCGAAGCTGAAGAGGTCGTTTGGGTTAAAAAAGACTATCAAAAAGGGCTAAAACTGTATGATCAACTGTCTTCTCTGGAGCCTGGCAACATTCAGCACTACATAGCGCAAGCCCAGTGCTATAGGTTTTTGAAGGAATTTGATAATGCCCTTCGAAAACTAGCTGTAGCCGAGCAGGTTGAGCCAGAGAGTCTGCAAATAGCACTTGAGCAAGGATTTACTCACCTTATGATGGGGGACAAACAAGGTGCGAGGCGGATGGTAAAAAGAGCTGGTCTTTTGATCCTTCACACTAAGTACATTTTTCCGGATTGGTTCCCCGTTTTCGCAAATCTATGTTACTCGTGTGGAATGTGCCAAGTCACATTAAAGGAGCTAGGCCTCTCCGAAAAGAAGTATAAAAAACTCTTTTCTTTCAGACAATTAGAGCCTCTGGAGAAAAGAGCTATTGTTGATTATGCGCTATCGGACTGCACGAGCGTCACGAAGATGACGCCGCAGAGCTACATCGATAGGCTTGACCTTGTGTGTGGTTTTATCACAGTTGATCTTTGGTGTAATGGTGACGTTGGAGGGATTATTCCGCTCTGTCGCGCTGCCATAAAGAATAGACCAAAAAATCCTAATCATCATTTACTTCTCGGGGTTGCACTTCTGGAAGAGGGTAAGACGGCAGATGCGAAGACAGAGATCGCCATTGCTGAAAAGCTTCGACTATTCAATCCTCTTGTCAGAAGTTTAATCGCCACGAGGTGCGCATCCCTTGTAGGGCATCATCAAGATGCTCGAGTTAAGCAGTTGGTGCACTTTTCTAAGGTGTACCTTGCAAGTGACTCCAGTACGGCAAAAACAACACTTGAGTTACTAATCTCAAGCAACAACTTGGAGGCAGCAACGGACCTGCTAACTGCCCGTCCCAGAGACCCGTTGCTCGAGAAATTGCGCACAAATTTGGCACTTTGTCTGATTTCGGCTGGCAACGACACCCTCCTTGAACGATTGTACGATTTGAAATCAGCAGATGTGTCGCGAATTAACTCTGTTGTTCGGTTGATGCGCAAGACCAATCTATCTCATAAGTCTCTTCGCTTGTTACTTCAACTTATAGGCAGACTTCGGGAAATTGCGCCGGATGCGGAGGATGGGGGGAGTCACGATCATGAGCTGTACGAAACATTGAAGTCGATGTTTGAGAAGACGATATCGAAGTCTTGGAATCATCGACTCCTGTCGTCCGGTGAACTGGAAGAACATTTTATTCAACCAATTGAGCAAAGTCTCAATTGCGGACCTTTGCCGGCATATTGTCTTGAGGAGCTTGTGCTCTTGTATGCCCGTTCGGATGACCTAAGTCGAGCTGAAGAGATAGCCGATGCTTGCGTTAAGCAAAACTCTAGCTCCGCACGCTTGTTAAAACTTAGAGCTGCGATCAAGTTGCGATTAGGGAACGACTCAGAGGCAATGGAGAATTTACGTATGTTGAGCGCTCGATTTGGAGAACAGTGCACAATCGAGGATTTGCGAAAACTGAGGCAAACGTTCGAGTCAAAACTACCACCAGATATCCTCGTCCGGAAATTTCGATCTGGTTTGCATGGGGACACTAAAGAATATCTCCTCAGGGAAGAGTCCTATTTCGTTAAGAAAGCGGAGTTAACGAAAAGACCAGAACCTTTTATCGAAGCTGCCGAGATTGCTGTAGCCAGGTGCGATAATAGCGGAGCGTTGAGGTTGATTGATCGCGCTCAATTGCAGGGCAGCAATGCAAGTCGACTTTTCGAGGTCAAGTCTTGGGCTCTTGAGGCTCTGGGACGCAAGCAGCAAGCTAAGGAGGCTCGGTCCACTGCCCGTTCGCTCAGAAAATCAATTATTGATCGAGGCGCAATGCGCAACTAACCTAAGCGACTACCAGAGTGCCCTTCGGGTGCCGCGTTGTTGACCCTTTCCATCTTTCAGCTGTATTCAACATGAAACTTTTTCATCGATGCCTAAGTTTTCTTCTCGCGGTATTCTTGATCCAACTGATAATCTTCGCCGGCTTTCTGTATACACTTGCCGAATCGCAAGCGAAGGTAGATGAGGCGCGGCATTCTGTTTTTGTTGCTCAAAGGATAACCTCGTTGCATCGCGGGATGCAGGAATGGATGTCGACGTTCTTGATAAATTTCGGCACGGGTCGATCTCCGCTCAACAATCAATATTGGACCAGAACTAAGGAGCTCGTTCAAGAGTACGACAATATTCAGACTGAACTCAAAGAAAATCGCGACGACTATCAAGACATTTGTAAGGCACGGGAAGGATTTGATTACCTTAGATCAAATGTCGAACAGATTGGAAAATCACTTCGTGATGGCACATTTGATCTGCCTGCGCTGTTTCGATATAAAACGGAAGGCGCTAGAGGATTTAATGCGCACCTCGACGACATCAGCAATTCACTGGCGCACATTCATAAACGACACTCATTAGATACCAACAAACTAAACGAGTTGGAGCGAGACAGGCAGAACAAGTTCGCTCTCTTGGGATTCGGCATGGTGTTGCTTATAACGACAGCAATGTCAATTATTGTACTAGGCTTCAGTCATGGAGTTTCTCGCAGAATTGGAATACTTTACGATAACTTTTTGCGATTTGGAAAGGACGAGCCATTGAATCCAGAACAGGAGGGTGGCGATGAAATCTGCCATCTCGATCAAGCGTTTCGAGTTCTTGCTCGCGATTTGCAAGAGCGCACAGCTAAGGATCGGGCAGTGTTCGCCCATATGCCGAGTGGTCTGATTTCGTGTGATGAAACTGGTCGAATTGAATCTGTTAATCCAATGGCCTTGTCGATGCTTGGAAGAACATCTGACGACAGTGTGACGGCAAATATTTCTGAGCTGCTCGAGACCAGAGGCTTGACCAGAAGCGGCAACATAGAGCCAATTCCTGAAAATGGTAGCTATCGACTGGTCAGAGGTGATGGTCTGAATCTTCCGGTGGATCTGACCATCAGTACGTTTTATTTAAATGGGGAGAAAAAGTATCTGGTTGCTCTTGTTGATGTCAGTGCAAGAGAGGAGGTGGAACGAATGAAGCAGGAGTTCCTCTCCATGGTCAGCCATGATTTACAGACTCCACTTACATCAATTGGAGTCTGCCTAGATATGCTCCGGTCCTACCTACCGGAAAACAATGCAGAGCCTGGATTCAAGTATTTGCATATCGCCCAGGGAGAGTCCGCCAGGTTGATTAGACTAACGAGAGATATTTTGGATCTTGCCAAAGCCGAGTCTGGACAAGTCGTGTTGCATCGAGAAGTCGCGTCGACCGAAGCCATTGTCGAGCAATCGATTGGTGCGGTTATCTATCTGGCCGAAAGAAAGGGGATTGAGATTTCCGATATCTCAATCGGTGTCGATATCGACTGTGACCCTGACAAAGTAAGTCAGATACTCGTGAACTTTTTGTCCAACGCAATTAAGTACTCGCCAGCTAATACGAAAATTCGAATTGTCACTGAGCTCATTGGAGATTCGCTTATATTCAGCGTTATCGACCAGGGACGTGGCATACCAGAAGAAAGTATAGGACATGTCTTTGACAGGTTCAAGCAGGTGTACGATAAGGACTCGAGCGTGGGAACAGGACTTGGACTGGCGATCTGCAAGATACTTGCAGAAGCACACGGTGGCACAGTCGGTGTTGAAAGCGTTGAGGCACAAGGCAGTAAGTTCTGGTTGTCGTTGCCAGTGATGAACAGCTCCTAGCTGGACCGTGTTTCGACGAGACCGAAACGTAGATTCACTAGAGCAATTATTGAAAGCCGTCGCTCAAGAGAATTGATCTAGCATTGTCGAAGAGGAAGCGAAAGCAATCTTAGAAGCCACCGAATTCGATTCAGGTGATGCGGCTTTTCTTATCGAATCAGACCGGGTTGATGATGCGGAAACGTACATCATCGCGCATGCGAAGCAGCTAAACGGTGATTTCTATTCAAGCCTTTTGGAACTTGCAAAGGCAATGTTGAAGCATGACCGGCTTGTAGCAGCCAGTGTTTTATATCGAGCTTTGCTCGATTCCATTTTGGCAAGGGCCAAGTCAAAGTACTATCAACACGGCATCAATTACTTGAAAAAACTGGATTCGCTCGCGCAAAAAGTTCGCGACTGGAAAAAGGTTGAACCTCATACCCGGTACCTGGCGAACCTGCGCCAAAAACATAAGCCCAAGTCAAGTTTTTGGTCTCAGTACACGGCATAGAAGCCTAGCTAAAGACTAATGCGAAACATGCAGCATATGTGGCATGGAAACTCGCAGAGATGGGAACAACAAAAAAGCGTTTAATCCTTTGATAATACCAAGAATGGTGCACCAGGATCGTGAACCGTCTCATAGTCCGGCGATGCATGTTGTGACAGTCGACAGAAGAAAAGTGGTTTCTCATCCCGAATAGAAGATGTATACAAGATCGCCAAAATCGCCTACAAAAAAAACAAAAGCGGCATCTTTCGAATGCCGCTCTACAAAAGCCATGGGCGGTAAGATGATTGGGGTCAAATTAAATGAGCTGCGGGG
>CAZISK010000141.1:0-12002 GCA_964541355.1 uncultured Candidatus Obscuribacterales bacterium | reverse complement strand
GACAATGGACGAGCTCGCAAAAGAAATGGGAGTAACCTTGAACAAGGTGAAAGACATTCTGGCAGCCAACCGCAGCCCGCTGTCGTTGGATACGCCTTATGGTGAGGACGACGACAATACGCTTGCGGAGCTTGTCGAAGACGAATCATCGAAGACACCTGAGGATTCTACGGCGCTCAGCCTCATGTCCGATGACGTGAGAAAGGTTCTTTCAGTACTCACACCAAGAGAACGGGAAGTTCTGATCCTGCGTTTCGGTCTGAATGATGGAAAGCCTCGGACTCTTGAGCAGGTCGGCAGACTTGTCGGAATTACGCGTGAGCGTACACGGCAAATCGAGCTGAAGGCTCTAAGGTTCCTAAGACAGTCTCAGGCTAGCGATCAGCTGAAGGACTATCTGGAAGAGTAAGTCGGTCGCTTCGATCTCGAGTTTGAAAAAACGGTTGCCGAAATGGTCGGCGACCGTTTTTGTCTGAGCTTACTGAAAATCGCAAAACCCGCTACAGGTGCTGGAAATGTAGCGGTCCTTTATCGAGAATTTAAACCGAATTCGGTCGAAATGCTCTGGAAAAAGCGCGAGTGTTCGGCAAGAGAGCAGAAAAGAGCTGTTAATCAGTGTCAAATGCGGCAGCGCTTGCGACGCGACGACGGTATTGTATTTGATATCACTACCAACAATTCCAAGACGGAACCCTCGTTTCATCAGGGTCGAAGCGTCGTTGATATCGTATCTGGTGCCACGCGGATACGCTGAGTGCTCAGCTACATGCGGATTTCCTGGATAATTCCATCCTTGACGAGGATTTCGCCGCCTTCGAGGCGTTGAAAAATATTCTCTCCGACACGCACTTCTACCGGGTTTTCCACGGTAAATTGTGTGACGACGCTGCCGATCGGCAACTCGGCAAGCGCTTGATTCTGCCCGAGCATCTCTTCTTTTAGTTGCAGGAGTCGCATTTTTTCTTGCTCGACCTGACTTCTAATTGTTTCTATTTGAACGCGAGCGTCTGTGCTGATGGAGCCCTGCGCACGTTTTTCAATCTCTGATATGGCTCGTTTGCCTTTGAACTCAAGCTGCTGCAATTCAGCGTCGATTTGCTGAAGGTTGCGTTGAATCTCATTGCTGACCTGGTTTTTGAAGTTTTCTGTGACTATTGCTCTTACCGCGATTTGACGGATGAGCTGAATGGTCTCAACCATTGATTCCTCCCACCAGGTTTTGTTTCCGAATCATCGATCTACTAATCAACTTGAGTCTAATGTAGTTTAGCAGACAGATTAACCGATCCACTATGGTAAAACGCCAATCCGCGCCAGTTGTTGCCGTTCTTAGCCGCTTCCTCGGGAAGGGGGCGCCGCCGCAAAGATTGTTGTTGTCAAGGATGTGCCGTTTTCACGTTGTGGACTTGTAACACGAGGGCGCTTCGCAAAAGGACGTTTCGGTCAGGCTCTTGTAATGACTGCATCAAGCAATCAGGTTCGGTCTGTACACCTTGAAGCAAAACTCGATGCCGTTTTCCGTCTGAATTTCAGAACTTGAGATCAATTGAAAGAATTGTTTGTAGTCAGGAAAAAAGGTATCGCAATCATAGCGATGCCTGATTTCAGTGAGATGTAGAAATCCGATGCGCTCGTGTTGAATCGCCTGGTTGTAGATCTCCGCACCGCCAATGATGAAAACTTGCTCGACTGGACCTTCTTGAAGTTTGTCGATGGCCTGATCCAATGAGGCGAAACTGAACACTCCCGGTGGAACCGGAAAATTTGGATTGCGAGTCAGGACGACGTTGTATCGATTGGGGAGCGGTCTATGTTGAGAAGGAATCGACTCCCAGGTTTTGCGCCCCATGATAACGGCGTTGAATTTGTTCGGCTCCGTTGTTGTGGTAGTCAGCTGTTTGAAAAACTTCAAATCAGCCGATAATCGCCACGGAAGCTGGTTGTTCTTCCCGATGCCGCGATTGAGATCGCATGCTACTACCAGATCGAATCTGTCTTTCATCCTTTGTTGTTCATTCCAATCAATCTGTTACACCGACACTGGAAACTTGATGAATCCCTGATGTACATAATCGTGCAGATGGAAGTCTTCGTAGGCGAGTTCGAAGAGCGGCTTATTTGCGATAGACACATTCGGCAACGTACCTGGAGTGCGAGCAAGCTGCTTTTCTAGGCCGTCGAGGTGATCGACATAAATATGTGCGTCGCCAAAGGTATGCGTGAAGATTCCAGGAGAAAGGTGACATTCTTTTGCAACCATCATCAACAAGAGTGCATAACTGGCTATGTTGAAAGGCACTCCCAGAGCCATGTCTGCCGATCTCTGATAGAGCTGAAGATCGAGTCTGCCCGTTTGCGACACGTAAAACTGGAACATCATATGGCAAGGTGGAAGAGCCATCTTGTCGATGTCGGAGACATTCCACGCCGAGACAATCAACCGTCGTGAATCGGGGTTGCCTTTGATCTGATCTATTACGTTTTGAATCTGATCGATGTGACCCTTTCGATAGGTCTCGCTATAAACATCCCATTCGAATTTCGGCCACTTGCGCCACTGATATCCATATATAGGTCCGAGTTCGCCATTTTCATCCGCCCAGGCATTCCATATAGGAGTGTGCTGCACCAGGTCGTCGTTGATATTGGTCGAGCCTTTCAAGAACCAAAGCAGCTCTCTAAGGACGCCATCGAATTTGACCTTCTTAGTAGTTAGAAGCGGAAAACCTTCGCGCAGGTCATACTTGGCCTGGAGCCCGAACATCGAGATAGTACCGGTGCCGGTTCTATCTTCCCGTCGTTCACCGTTTTCCAAAATATATCTAACCAGATCCAGATACTGTTTCATTTGTGAGACCTCAGCATCCACTCGAAGATGTGTTCAAGCAATAGATCCGTGCTGCTCGACTTATGAAAAGCCGCATTGCGACGGCGTTGCCTACTTTCTACTCTAACAAGAATACCATCTTAAAACCAGACTGCTTCAGGGCTGTAAAGAGGTTTTCAAAAACTATAAATCAAGAATGAGCAATTGCTGCTTCTCACGGATTTTTCGATAAGCTTGTCCAGTTGTCGGTCTTCATATATTGATATTGGAGAGTACAAAAATGCTCACAGAGTTTCGTAATGAACCCTTTACTGATTTCCTGAAGAAGGAAAACGAAGATGCCATGAAAGCCGCCATCGAGAAAGTTCGATCGTGCTTTGGAAAATCTCATCCGCTGATCATCGGTGGAAAAGAGATTTCTACCGGCGATCAAATGATCTCCACTAATCCTGGAGACCCGAAGGAAGTAATCGGTAAGTTTTCGAAAGCATCAGTCAAGGAAGCCGATTTGGCGATTGAAGAGGCTAGCAAGGCCTTTGCTAAATGGAAGATGGTTCCTGGGCACGAACGTGCTCGATATCTTTTTAAAGCAGCCGCGATTATGAGAGCGAGAAAACATGAACTCTCTGCACTGATCAGCTTGGAAATCGGAAAAAACTGGGCAGAGGCCGACGGCGACACGGCTGAAGCAATAGATTTCTGTGAATTCTACGGTCGTGAAATGATTCGTCTCAGTCAACCACAACCGTTAACCGCTTATTCGGGCGAAGAAAATGAAATGAGCTACATTCCGCTCGGCGTCGGTCTGGTCGTGCCACCATGGAATTTTCCGCTTGCGATTCTGGTCGGGATGGTCACGGCTTCGATCGTGGCCGGCAACACTGTTGTGCTGAAGCCCTCGAGTGAAACGCCGATGATCTCCTACACGTTCGCAAAGATTATGGAAGAGTGCGGACTACCACCGGGTGTGTTGAACTTCGTTCCTGGACCTGGATCAACGGTCGGAGATCATCTTGTCACTCATCCAAAAACCAGATTCATCGCCTTCACGGGCAGTAAGGAAGTCGGGCTCAGAATCAACGAGTTGGCTGCCAAAACCCAACCTGGTCAGCTGTGGATCAAGCGGATCGTTGCTGAGATGGGCGGTAAGGATTCCATAGTCGTCGACAAAGAAGCCGATCTGGATAGCGCCGCGGATGGTATCGTGGCTGCGGCTTTTGGTTTCCAAGGACAGAAATGCAGCGCTTGCTCTCGAGCGATCATTCATCAGGACGTTTACGATGAAGTGCTGAAGAAGATTAAAGAGAAAACAGAAAAATTGAAAGTCGGTCCTTGCGACCAGCGCGATGTGAACATGGGACCGGTTGCATCAAAATCGGCTTATGAAAGCATTCTCGAATATATCGAAATCGGCAAGAAAGAAGGCAAGGTCGCAACAGGCGGTGGACCGGTCGAAGGCGAGAACGGAGGCTTCTTTATTAAGCCCACGGTGATTGCCGACGTGGATCCGATGGCGAGAATTTCACAAGAGGAGATTTTCGGGCCTGTGCTCGCGGTTATCAAAGCCAAAGATTGGTCAAACGCGCTTGATATCGCCAATAATACCGAGTTCGGACTGACCGGCGCTGTTTACTCGAAGAACAGAGAACACATCGAGCAAGCACGCCGTGACTTTCATGTCGGCAATCTTTATCTCAACAGAAAATGTACCGGCGCTCTTGTTGGAGTTCACCCCTTCGGCGGCTTCAATATGAGCGGAACCGATTCGAAGGCCGGCGGCAAAGACTATCTCTTGCTGTACATGCAAGGTAAGTCCGTGTCGGAGAAGTTTTAAACACCGACGACTAGTCGTTTTGAAACACAACGGTCCAGTGCCAGTTGTGTTTTTGGTTGGTCACCTATCTGGTCAAACTCGGAAGAAGGAAAGTTGATTTGCTAATATGAGCATAGTTACATCGCTGACGCTCTCCTGAAGGTATTGAAGACGAAATTTCTTTTTTTTGGGCTGATTCTCGTGGCAGTATTATTAGCTGCAGCTCCTTACTGTTTTTCGTCCGCTCAAGGCGATCCAAAGAAGGGTCAGACCGTTTTTGAAAGTCTGACGTGCATCGATTGTCATAAAGCCGGGGGAAATTCTGTTCGTCCAAGTCGTCCAATCAAGGGCGAGAGTTTTCTGAAGCGCTATCCCAAGGATTCAAAAATCGAAAAAGTGATCCGCACTGGGGTGGCGGGTGCGAGCATGCCATCGTTCGGTACTGATGTAATCAGTGAAGGTGACATGAAAGACCTGATCGCTTACATCCGCAGCTTGACTCCTACGAACTGTTCCGATGAGTCTAACAAGGGTAAAACGATAAAAGTAAAAACAGGCAAAACCAAAAGTGCGATCTGATGTCGAGCCGGATTTCGAACATTTATGAGCGACGTGCAATTCAGAAATTGAGTTTTTTCGATGAGTCAACCATTTACCGCTCAACTCGTTCTTTCGGCCTACACGCAAGCGATCTTTCCTATGGGTCATGATGACGGGTCGATTTATTGGTACTCACCTGATCCGAGATGCATCATAGACCTCGATGATTTTCACGTCTCGAGAAGGCTTATGCGGACCTACAGGCAGGGCAAATTCACCTACAAGGTCAATTCAGCCTGGGACGAAGTCATTCGCGCCTGTGCACAGCGCGACAGCACATGGATCACCGACGACATCATTCGGGTCTACACAGAATTACACGATATGGGTTTTGCGCACTCGGTAGAAGCGTATGCTGATGGAGAGCTCGCCGGAGGTCTGTATGGCGTATCAATCGGAGGTGCGTTCATGGGTGAGAGCATGTTTCATCGGATGACCGATGCCTCGAAAGTCAGTCTTGTCTATCTGGTCGAACGCATGCGCGCAAAAAAGTTCACATTGCTCGACTCACAATACATGACGGATCACCTGGGCACTTTCAGTGCAAAAAGTATTTCACGCAGCGAATACATCAGAAGATTGAAGGACGCACTGTTGCGCAACTGTCGATTTGACTAGAAGCCGCTGGTTGGGACATCGCTAGTAGGTTCGTACGGTACTGCTGGTTGTTGCGGCACCTGTTGTCTTTGGACAGGAACGGGCTGTTGTTGTTGCTCGAGGATCATCGCGTTCTGAATGACGTCGCCTCGCCGCATCGAGTAGACAGCCTCCATTCCCCCGACCACTTTGCCGAAGATTGCATACTTACCATCCAGTTGCGGCATTGGGCATTTCAAAATATAGAATTGACAGCTTGCTGAATTGACATTGTTTGCCTGACGTGCCATCGCGACAATTCCGGCAGAAGTGTGTCTGAGATTGCGATTGATCTCGAGCGGAATGAATCGCGGACCACCAGTGGCCGGATCGATGAAGTTGCCTGACCCATTTCCGTTGGGATCACCGCCCTGAATACACCAGTTTTCGATGCGATGAAAAATCTTTCCGGGATAAAACCTACGTGCTACGAGATCGAGAAAGTTGTTGCAGGTGATTGGAGCCGCTGAGCGAAAAACTCTGATGAAGATCGGGCCCTTGCTTGTATCCAGCCGAACGATCGGATCTTCGTATGCAATGGAGCCATTGGCTTGGCACAGCACACAGAGAAGTGCTCCTAGAATGGAGACTGCAAGCTTTGCTGCAAATGGTTCGACTTTTCGATCAATCACTTTTGGCTGTCGAATTCGATCGCTCATCTGTATCGTCTGATAACTCGGTTGCATCTCCAGTTTATATCGTACCCTCCTTCAAATGCAAAAATTCGCCAGGATTCGCCCTTTGCAAAATGCGATTGGAATGATCTTCTCAGGTCTTAATCAATATAGGGTTCGAAAGGTGCCATATTCGGGAAGAATTCTAACGGCGGCCTAAAGGAGATCGAAATGGCACTGTATGCAGATTTGCACAGACATCTTGGCGGTGCATTGCATCCACGTATCATCTACAAATTTTTGCGCCGACATGATCACCCGATCCTTCACTACTTCCCTGACTACGACGGGTTCTACAACTGGTTCACACGACCATGCAGAACTCTTGAAGAGTTCGTCAAAATTCACTCTCTGGTAGAAGAACTTCAGAGCGTTGAACACTTACCATACTTTTGCGTTCGATTATGTCGGGGAGCGTATACATTCGAAAATCTCCAATATATGGAGCTCAGGTACAACCCTTATTTCCGAACGAATCACAAAGATCCAAAGGAAAAGCGCTTGGGTCAGATGAACAACGTAGTTGAAGTAATCACTGCCAATGTTCGACCAGCCGATTACCCGATCGTTGTGAAACAAATTCTTTGTCTCGATCGAAGACTCCCGAAAGATATCAACGAAGCAATCTTGAAAGTTGCGCAAGAGAATTTGGGCCCTGTTGTTGGAGTTGATCTGGCAGGTCCCGAGATCAATCCGGAGAATTTTGAAGAATGGGTGTCGTTGCTCGGGAAAGCCCGATCCTGTGGACTTAAGACGACATGCCATCTAGGTGAGACTGGTATAGAAAATGTTTATCCACAGTACTTCAACGTGCTCGATCGGATCGGTCACGGCATTCACATTCCGATGGTGAAACCGGAAATGCTGAAAGAGCTGGCTAGAAAATCGATCACACTCGAAGTATGTCCAACCAGTTATCGTCAGACCGGTGTTCTCAAAGAATTTTCCGAGCTACGTATTGTATTTGAGCGATGCCGAGATGCCGGTGTCGCAATCGCTGTCTGTACGGACAATCCCGGACGCAATCCTTCTCCATGCACATTGCCTGGTGAGTATGAACGTCTGATCGACAATGACGTTATTGACTTTTCAGAGTTGAAACAGATTCAGAACGAATCGTTTCGATCTGCCTTTGGCTTTGTCGGCGGTGCCTGGTCGAACATATGAGTTTACAAACGAGCGAAGTCATATCGATTGCAAGAACGATCGAGGTATCTTCCTCGAAGGCAACACGGAATGCCCAAAATCATTGTCCTGCAATGATTTCGAGCATCTCAGTGGTGCCGAGTAGTAGGTTGTCGAATGAATAAATTGCTCGATCAATTTTTCTCAATCACGCAAAAATTGATTTGCGGATCGGAGATCATTTCAATCTATATATTGCAATTTTTTTCAAATGAAAGTAACCTATCAGCGTGTGGTGTGATTGGCTAGAGTAAAAAATTTGCTCTAACTAGAAATGGTGGCAAGGAAAAACAACTGAACAAAGAGCATTTGCAGCATTCTGTCGTGTTTTTACCAATTGTTTTTCAAACCCATCAGCAATACCGGGAGGAAAAAAAGAATGGCAACCAAAGAAAAAGGTAAGGCTAGCGAGGATCGCAAGGCCAAAGGCATGATCGTAGAAGGATCAGCCCCAGGCACTGCTCCTGCTACCACAACCGAAAAAGCAGCCGGTGCCGCTCCGAAACGAGCAGCTACAGCTGGTGGCGACAAGCCCGCAGCGAAGAAGCCGGCCAAGAAGAAAGCTGCTAAAAAACCAGCAGCTAAAAAGGCGACAGCCAAAAAGGCAACAGCCAAAAAGGCAACAGCCAAGAAAAAGACTGCAGCCAAAAAGCCCGCAGCTAAGAAAGCCCCTGCCAAGAAAGCAGCGGCCAAAAAGCCAGCAGCTAAAAAAGCAGCAGCCAAAAAGCCTGCAGCCAAAAAGCCCGCAGCGAAAAAAGCTGGAGCCGCCAAAAAGAAAACAGCCGCGAAGAAGCCAGCCGCGAAAAAATCCGCGGTGAAGAAAAAAACCGCAGCTAAAAAGCCCGCAGCGAAAAAGGCCGCTCCTAAGAAAGCAGCTAAAAAGCCCGCAGCGAAAAAAGCCGCTCCCAAGAAAGCAGCTAAAAAGTCGACGGCTAAAAAGCCGGCCGCCAAGAAGGTCGCTACCAAGAAAAAAGCGGTAGCTAAAAAGTCGGCAGCCAAAAAGCCAGCCGCAAAAAAAGGCGGTAAAAAGCGCGCAGGGACCAAGAAAGCAGCACCAGCAGTACATTCTGATGCTCCAGCTTCCAACGATTCCGGTTCCTAATCCACTAAAGCGGATTGAAAAATCTAAGAGACCTCGGATGATTCCGAGGTCTCTTGGTTTCTATGCTTATTATGAGATCTGTGAAAGGCAGTGTCGCCTCTTGCAGAATTGTTGACGTGCTCCTTCCGGAATGTGGATGAAGCGACTCAATTCGTGTGTAATCACACATCCCTGTTGTGATTACTCTGAACAATTCGTTCAATCCAACGAACTTGAAGAGAGTTGTTGCTGCCACAGCTTGTTGAGCGTGAAGAAGTCTTGTGCATGACTCCAGATTGCGGGAAGCGATTGGATCAAGTCATGCGTGTCATCGAGTTCGATCAGTTGAACGTTGTCGTTGTTGTTGGCTTTGAATGAACGGCTTTCACCGATTGGCACGACATCGTCTTTAACGCCGTGCAGAATCATCGTCGGAACTGACACGCGAATGTTTCGTGTATTGAATGACTCCAGATCTTCGACGAATTGATAGTTGAGCAATTCCTGTTGTTCCGTGGCGTAATGAAACACGTCAATCGCACCATTCGCCCTCCAATTGCTGCGTTTTTCATCGTCTACCAGATTCATCCAGCGCTTCTCAATCCCGAAGCCAGGAGCGAGTAACACGAGCGCCTTTATGTTCGAATAACGAGTCGAGCTTAAGGCCGCGACCAGACCTCCCATACTTGATCCGATCGCGACGAAATTTTCGTCACCATCAACAATTGAACCGACATGATCGATCTGACTCGAAAGAGTCATTTCTTGAAACGTTGGAACGTTGAGATTCGGCACTACAGGCGTGATACCACGAGTAGTGAGTTGCTCCGAGAAGTATCTGGACTTGGTGGAACCCGGTCCGGAAGCGAATCCGTGCAGATAGACGTAGCGCAAGCTCGGCACTATTGTGCGTTGGCGATCCAGCTATACCAGGGGCTGGAGTGTATCGACGAGGTGATCTGAAGTCCCAGGGTATTGCGACCGCCTGCATCACCCTTTGTAATCAGGATCCAATCGCCTGCGCCATAGAACGTGTAGATCCAGATCTTTTCTTGCATATCTACGCATGCTACCCACTGATCGTAATACGGAGGGTGCACAGGATAATATGCGAATGCAGCAGTCTCGCCGATATCAAAGAAATCTGGAAGTGTTTTTTTCCAATCTTCTTTGCTTGCCAATATCAAAGTTTGTCGAACACGCGATCCTTCATAGATTTGCGCGACATTGCTTTGCTTCATATCGCTTGTCCAGCGCGAAGGTAAATACAAATACATTGTGCCTTCGATCACATCTGGAAATTCGATCGGAGCTTGATACCAGTCTGTCGATTCACCAGGTTGAGCGTATTGCTTGAACGAGAATTGCTTTGGATCCACTCCCAGCTTCTCGCAGAAAAGAGGATGTGACAACTCCACGATCTCCGGTGGAGAAGTATCCAGATTAGCCCAGGTATTGAGATGGTTTCTGAAGAGGGAATTTACGTCGTCGCTCATTTAGTGGACAGGTTCCTCCTGGTCAAATTTTTCTTCCGTAACTTATATACCTATATATAAGGATGGGAAACCTTTTTTAGCAAAAGGATGTCAGGTAATCTCTACCGTCAATTAAATTGTAAGTTTACTCTGTTGCTGTAACTTCAAGGCCGTTGGGCGGTCCAGGATTTAAATATTGTTTTGAAAGTCAGATTTTACATGCGCATAACATCGTGATGGGTTTTTGTTAATCATGGTAGCCTACCATGATCGTATCTTTCCTACTTGTACAAGCAGGAAATCGCGGGTCTTCACAGGCCCATAACCATCACACCCATTAGGAGGTCAACGATGCAAAAGGTACAGCTAGCTGCAGCATTGGTTGCTGTTCTAGGATTTGCACTTCAAGGCCCGGCAGTAGCTGCCGATAAAGTTGAAGGCGCCGATCTTTCCGTAACGGAAAAATCTTCTCCTTCGCAAATCACCAAGAAAGTAAATCTTGCTGATGAAGAAAAGGCTGAAAAGACTGAAAAGAAAGCCAAGAAGGAAAAGAAAGAAAAGGCAGAAAAGGGCAAAGAAGGCTCCTGCAAGGGCAAAGAAGGCTCCTGTAAGGGCAAAGAAGGCTCCTGCAAGAGCAAAGAAGGCGCTGAAAAGGGTAAAGAAGGCTCCTGCAAGGGCAAAGAAGGCTCCTGCAAGTCTGGCGAAAAGACCGAGTAGTCACGCGACTGGTTTTCACCAGTCCTTTTTGTATGTTGTAGATCTCTTTGGAGACAATATGGCGTTTAACTTCTTGAATACAAAGAAGATGCTTCCGGTGCTAGGTATCGGGCTCGGCCTTCGCCGAGAGTTGGCGACGGAGACTTTCGACAACAAAGACAAAATAGACTGGCTGGAAATAGTTCCAGAAAACTACATGGATCTCGGGGGGAGGGCTGGTCAACGCCTTGAACGGGCGCTCCAAGCTTTCCCCCTGGTGACCCATGGGGTCAACCTTTCGATCGGCAGTACTGATCCGCTCAACGAGAGCTATCTGAAATCGCTGAAGAAATTGCTTGATACCATAGATGCACCATGGTTCAGCGACCATCTTTGCTTTACTTCGGTTGACGGTCACTATTTGCACGATCTCTTACCACTGCCGACATCGCGTGAGGCCGTAAATCACGTGGCCCAGCGCATCAAGGCTGTGCAAGAGTATGTCCAGCGCCCATTCTTGATTGAGAATATCTCCTATTACATGAACATGCCCGGCTCCGACATGAGCGAAGTTCAATTCCTGGCAGAGGTTCTCGAGAAGGCCGACTGCGGCTTGTTGCTTGATGTCAACAACGTTTATGTCAATTCGATCAATCACAATTTCGATCCGTATAAGTATTTGAATGCGCTGCCATTGGAGCGCACTGTGCAGATGCACATCGCCGGTCACAGTCATGGCGAAGAAATGATTATCGATACGCACGGCAATCCAGTTATAGAGCCAGTCTTTGAGCTTCTTGATTACGTGCTCGGTCGCGTTGTAGTTAACGGAGTGATGCTCGAGCGCGATCAAAATTATCCTGAATTCTCTGAAATTCTGTCTGAGCTTCAGCAGATTCGTAGAGTGGCAAGTGCCTACCAGCCTCAATTGGCTAAGTTGAATGGTATTGATAATGATACCAACAACTCGCATGAATTGAGAAATTCCGTATGCCACACGCTTGAAACAAGCGCC
>CAZISK010000140.1:0-12004 GCA_964541355.1 uncultured Candidatus Obscuribacterales bacterium | reverse complement strand
CAGGAAACTTTATGGCGCGCCCTCGCCAATAGTGCCACAAACTACTCACCGTATCTGGTGCTCGAAGTGTTGCCCCCGCCTTCGAAAGATCTGTTCGACAGAAGGAACTTACCTCATACTTCCTGTAGGACCAGTGGGGCGGTCTGGAACGACCGTGCTGTCATTGACTCCATTCTCTTTCCTGTTTCGGATGAAGTGAAAAACGGCAGCCAACGCAATGCAGCCGATGGCAAAAGGCATTGAACCTTCTCGAAATAGAGTACGACCATCACTTAGCAGTTTTATACTAACTCCCGCGGACCGAATGGCAAAATATGCCGTTCCCCACAACATAACATTGAGTGGACGAACCAAATACAAAGTCAGAAAGACGATCCAGAAGCCGTACTTGTAAAGAGGTGCAAGCTTGTTCTTAATGCCTGTCGCGAGGTACGGCTCGATTATTCCGAAGCCATCCAGCCCTGGGACAGGTAAGAGATTGAGTATAATTACAACTACTTCCAGCACCGCGAGGAAAGCTCCGGCTGCAACATAAACACTCTCGGTTGCTTGGTTCGGATCGGCTAGCAGCGCCAGTTTTATAGCTGCTAGCAGTAGCAACGTGAATACAAGGCTAAATAAGGGACCTGCTAAAGATACAAGACTTCTCCAATGGCGACTGCGAAGTTTGGTGGTGTCGATAAGAACGGCCGCGCCAGGAAGACCGATGCCGCCAAGCAAGAGAAAGATCGTGGGAAGAACGATCGATAGACTGAAGTTTGTGTATATCAGGGGATTGAGTGTAAGGTATCCCTTTTCTCTGACTGATTTGTCTCCACCAATGTAGGCAGTAATTGCGTGTCCAAATTCATGGAAACAGAGCGAGAAAATCCAGCCTCCTACCACAATAATCGCAACGATAAGGTTGTCAGACATATCAGCGCAAACCGTTCTGATTGATGAAATCTTGCATGTTTTTTAGAGCTCTGGTGCTTGTGTCTTGTGCGTCGAGTTCGAGCGCCTTCTCAACGCAATTGTCCAGGTCCATCAGGTGCCACTCTGCGATCGCTAATCGTCCTTTGGCACACCAGGCTTTGATATAATTGGGATTGATATTTGTCGCTGAATCCAAGAGCTTCTTCGCTCGTGCTACATTTCCATCCTTGAGCTCCAGGGCCGAAAGTGGTATCAGTGGCCATTCGAAATTGGCATGCTTCACTTCGAGTTCGATCAACAGCTCTCTTGCCTTTTCCTCTTGCTGTGTGAGGGAAAAACGCAGTGCGCTCATGTATTTGATCATCGCTTCATGAGTCGCCTGGCGACGTGGCAGCTTCGTCTTCATAAATTTTGCGGCGCAGTTTGCCAGTTCACCTTTTTGCTCCAGGTCCGATACTTTTTTTATGCACTCTCGTGCCGGCTCGCAGGCACCAATTTGCTCGTAACGACCGGCCAGGCTGTAGTACTGGTCCGAGCTCAGTCCGGTTGGGATCCTGTCGAGCGGCAGTCCCAATGCGGGTAACACGTGCTTTTCCAGTGAGCCGTCGATTGTCTCTTGCACCGTTTGCGATACCATTGTGAAGACGTTCTTGATACCGTCTTTTGCCTTTCTGATTTTTTCAAACTGATCGAGCGCTTTGTCTGCTTCGGTCAATGTATAATCGCGAACTCCCCTGAAGTTTTTCTTCACCTCTTCGGAAACTTCGTTGAGTATCAGCACTTTCCCAAGGGCATCGAACAGGGCGGTTGCGCGTTGACGTGCCTCGTCCGAAAGCCCTTCGGATGATGGCTGATGTACCAGCGCCAGACGTCCAGCTTCCATGGCTTGCCGAACCCAGCCGATAGAGGTGTATCGCAACTGTAACTTCATGTACTCGATGTAGTTGAGATCGGGCGGAACTTTTTCTGGGGGAAGCATGATTGAAATCCGATTGTTTTTGAGATAGTTACAATTTTAGATTGTCGACGTTCAATTAGCTCAGACGGACCAGGAATGTTTTTGCGTGAGCTCCTTGTATCCATGTGATGTGCCCAGAATAATCAGCGTCTCGTCTTTGGCGAACAGGTTGTCTAAGGCGAGCTTCTCTGCGCCGGCAAGCGCCGCGGCTGACGAAAGCTCGACATACAGTCCGGCCGCACCGAGAGTCTTCTGCGCGGCGAAAGCCGCGCGCGTGGTGACGGAGACCGCAGTACCTTTTGATTCTCTGAGCGCATAGTAGGACTGGTAAGTCGCCGTTTCCCCTCCTATCGAGCTGAGCTGATGGGCTGGTACGGGTAGGTCGCTGCGATAGTCTTCTCCCTTAATCACGCGCTCGAGTCTTGCTCCCGGCTCCACCGCTATTAAGCGAGGCAGTGCGGTGATGAGCCCCCGTTTGTGCGCATCGACGAATCCGTACCAGATACCGGCGAGTGCATCGCCGCGACAGGTCGGAATAAGCACCGCCAGCGGTGTCGAGTCCGCGATCTGCTCGACAATTTCGTATGCGATGGTCTTGTACCCTTCAATTCCAAAAGGGTTGCTGCCGCATGGCGGCTTGAGAAAGTTGGTGACCGGATACCAGCCTATCTGGTCTACCATCTGCTGCATGTATTTCCAGCGGTCGTCTTGACCCTGGCGAATGTGTAGTTCGGCACCGTGAAATTCGATCGCCTCCTCCCACATCGGGCTGATCGACGACATGGACACAATCACGCACTTCAAACCGGCGTTGGCTGCATAGGCTGCCAGCGACGCGCCGGCGTTGCCCGAAGATGCTGCCACTACTGTCTCTTTGCCCTGATTGTGAGCTCTTGCCACAGCCAGCCCGCTCATCCTGTCTTTGTGCGACCCAGTCGGGTTCTGTCCCTCGTTTTTTAAAAGCACCTGACCTACCCCCAGTCGGGAAGCCAACTGCGGTAGGTCGACCAGGGGGGTGTCGCCTTCACCGATCGTGGGAAATGTCTGGAAGGGCAAAAGCTTGGCGAAACGGAGCATTCTCCTTGCCGAGCCGTCGGTAAAGGAAGATAGGTGGTCGGCATCATACTGGCAAACCAGGCTTACAGGGTAGCCCTCAGCCAGGCAAATTGGACATCCGGTGCCTTTGTCCAAGCTCTCGTCATCGAGCCCGAACTGCCTGTCGCATCGCAAACAGTTCAGCCCCTTCAAGAGCGGATTGGGTTGATAGGTGATCGACTGTTTCATCACGTTTAATCCTAACCCAGCAGCCGACATGAGGATGGAGTTTAAATCGAACTGTAAGAGTTAAGTAGCTGATATTTTTCCGGTGGAAATAGGTGTCATAATTGTGGATGGTTTTGAAAATCTGGATTGGCATCACGATTTGCCGAGGAGGTCGGGGTTATTACCTTCATGATTTTGGCAGTTGACCCGCTCAGTTGAGCTGTCTTTCGGGCATATTCCATTGTGGAGCGGCTCATACGTTATGTTCAGTCACAAACTAAGCAGTATCCCCAATCAGAACTATCGGGTCAATTCCTACCCGACTATCGATCAATTGAAAGAGATGATCGATAAAGCCTGCAATATGTCTGGGGTCAAACACAACTATCTCTGGGAAGTCAAGAAAGAGTCAAAGAAGTACACCCTGAGCCTGCATCTGAAGGAGGAGGGTGAAGACCTCGACTGGTGGATGTATGAGGAAAACATGCTCGGGACGAAGATGGTTTGGTTTCATAAAACCAAAGACATCGCTGTTATCTATCCACACATTTTATCGGCTGTAGGCGCAAAGAATCCATTTGAAGAAGGCGAGCCTGAAGAGGTGGATGAGGCGGAAAAGCCTTCCCTTGGGGAGCGACTCAGGCGGAGTAATACGCTCGATAACGCTCCTGTGGAGGTCGAAGAGACTGAAAGGCAGGGAGAGGCTGCCTCTGTATCGAAGTTAATGACCGGCAATTTGAGAATGCGTCCAATTGCCTGGCTTTTGCAGACGGCCGCCCAGTCGGACATCACAGGCGAGCTACTGGTCTTGCGTCAGGACGAGGCTGTAACCGTTCAATTCGGACTGGGCAGACCTGTGCATGCCTATACGAAGAACAAGGTCGGAGCCGAGGCGGTGCTCGAGCTGTTCACCTGGCAGGACGGGCTAGCATCTTTTGTAGAGGGAAAACAACCGAGTGCGGCGACAGTTCAAGACAGTCTCGACGAGATCATGAAACAAGGGACCATTCTCCTTGAAGATCTCGGCTTCCTTCGTCGGCACAGCATGGACGAAAGAGCCGCTCTATCTCGACCACCGATTGCGCTTGCCGATGAGCAGGTCGAGCAAAGGTTGAAAGATGGGCTGGACTACGGTATCGATGTGCAACTCAACTTCTATAAAACAATAGATGGACGGCTGCCGCTTTGTGAAGTTGGTGATAGGCTTGGGCTCGACAAGAGCAGATTGATAGCTATCGCGGTCAACTTTCTGAAATTAGGATTAGTACTGACTCCGGATGGTCGGTCTTTACGGCAGGTGGCGCAGGCGACGTCCGCGGAAGCGTTCGGAAATACACAGGGGGCATCGGTTCAGACCGGCGGACAAAAGGCACTGACTCCGCCTGCTGGATTCTTCGGCTCGACAGCCGACATGGCAAAGCCCTCGCTCTCCCCCGGCACGAATGAGCTAAAGAAAACTACCGAGCAGGGGGCACCGCTGATGCCACCAAAAGGAGTTTTCAGCGGTGGCGATATCACCGCTTCGAGTGATACCGCATCTGGTGTGCAGCCCTCCCGGGCGCCGGCCGGCTCGATGGGCAATGTTAACCGTTCTGACTCCACCCCGACCAACAGTCGTGTGCTTGGCGTGCCGGTACAT
The DNA here is from genome assembly GCA_964541355.1 of uncultured Candidatus Obscuribacterales bacterium. Taxonomy (GTDB): domain Bacteria; phylum Cyanobacteriota; class Vampirovibrionia; order Obscuribacterales; family Obscuribacteraceae; genus JADYXR01. The sequence continues at coordinate 7,229 of CAZISK010000140.1, read as the reverse complement.
GTTCCCTCCGACTCCGATGGTATTATAAAAACCGGAGGACATGCCGCACTCGAACGCGAATTTTTCGACGTAGGAGTGCCGACCGAACTGGTTGCATTCGATGGAACCGCCGCCCAATTAGTGTTCCGATCGCTCCTTAACAAGCAGACCGGGGTTTTGACATTTCCAGCTTTTCAAATGTTCCTCGAGCGTGAATTTGCAAGGGCATTTCGATTTAGTTCGGAGTTTTCCCTGCTCGTATTTTGTATCAGATTGGGCAGTGGCGCCGACGTTTCGCCACCGTCGCCGGTATTGCCGATGAAGTCGGTTATGTTGGCTACTACCGCTATTTCTCAAATTAAGCGCGATGTCGATCTGTTTGGACATTTTGGCGATAAATGCTTTGGGCTGATTTTGCCGGGAGTGAGTACGTCGCAATCGGTGGCGCTCGTCGACCGTATAGTAGCTGATCTGCCGAAACTGGCGCCGAAGCTGGGAGGCTGCTGGCCGATTTTACACTTTGGGGTGGCCGGTGTTCCAGGTGATGCGCGCGATGTCGTATCATTGATGAACGCAGCGCAGAAGGCGATGAAGGAAGCTGCCGACAGAAGCTACACTCGCATCCTGTATTCGGAAATGGAGCACTGACGAATCAGCGGATCCTTCGAATGTGCTGGTCGAGTTATTGACTTAGTACCCGGGTATAAACTCATGATGAGGCTTGTCGATAGCGTCTGGTTTCGTACCGCCCCGCCGCCACTTTGTAGAAATACGGAGCCTGATATTGTTTAAATTATTCGATCGTCCTATTTCCAGGCATCGGCAAGTTGAAAACAATGACATTGATGGATGTCATATCCGCTATGACGCCAGCGTGCCCCCCACTTTGAATGAAAAGCTCGTGAATCGTATCATCGTCAAGCGCCGACGGCGCGTAGTCACCTCCTTGCTTTCTCTTGCCAGTCTCATGTTGTTCGCATCAGCACTTCCAGGGGCGGCACTCTCCGAGGCGCTCACCGTATCGCCTGCCGAGTTCAAGAGTTGGGAAAAGGTGCAGAAAGCCGGAAGTGAAGCCTTCGAATACAGTGAGTACGGCAAAGCAGAGCGATTGTTTAAAGAGGCTGTGGAAAAGGCGCGGAACATCGGACCGGGCGATCCAAGAATAGCAAAGAGCCCGGGCGATCTTGGGCGGCTCTTGACTGTCAGAGCACGATTTACCGAGGCCCAGCCCTATCTGGAAGAGGAGTTCTATCTCAAGTATCGTGCGGTCGGCAACGATAATGGCGAGATCGTCTCCAATATGGAAGATCTTATACGCTTCTACTTGAACTACGGCAGTGTGGAAAAAGCCGAGCCGCTTACTCAAGACCTGCTCGCCTTCGTACAGGGCAAGTTCAAGGAGCAGGCCGCCGAAATCGCCGCACAGAACAAGGTCGAAAAGGGTGGCCCGCTCATCGGATGGGCAGGCACCGCCCAGCCCGCGATGCGCGATCCGCTACTGGAGTGGGCGATTAGTTGCGACAAGCTCGGTGAGCAGTATCGTCTGCGAGGCAACTATTCGATGGCGGACCAGTTGTTCAAGACAGCTCTGGATGTCAAAGCAACGGTGCTTGGGAAAAAACATCTGTCGCTCGCGTCAAGTTACGACAGTCTTGGTACCATTTGTCTGGCTAGGAATGAGAAGACAGATGCAGAGTCGTATTTTAAGGATGCACTCGAGATAACCCAGGCAGTGCTTGAACCTTGCGATCCACAAGTTTACGCGCGGATGGATAAGCTCGCCACCTGCTACATCGCAGAAGGAAAATTTTCCGAAGCGGAAGAGCTCTATCTCGAAGCGATCAGGCTTTGGGGTGGTGGCAGATCGGCCGTGAGCGGCATAGAGCAAAGAGCGCTCTTTTCGTTGGGGTGCTTTTATTCGGATCGAAGAAGATTCGCGTCTGCTGCCCCTGTTCTCAGACGGGCGCTTCGCCTGTCGGAAAGAAACAACGGGATCTACTCAGTACAACTGGTACCGTATTTGCGCAAATACGCGTATGTGGTGTATTACCTCGGCAACAAAGGCGAAGGGCAGAATTTGCAGGCCAGGGCCAACTTCATCGCGCCGGTGGTGAAGGAGCTCAAGGCCACTATCAAAATTGGACGTCTGCAATAATGTACACTGAAGCCGTTTTAAACTCATGAAGCTGCTCTTTCTGGGACTTCTAACAATAGTTTTCGCTTTCGAGAACGGTTCGATCGATCATCGACATAATTTACAAAAAAGGGAAAACCGAATAGATATAATCTATCTCCATTGAGCCGAGAGTCATCCGGCGCCGTGGGGGATAATTCATGAAGTCTAAGTTTGACTTGACCGGTGTGAAGGCGCTGGTGACGGGAGCAACGAAGGGAATCGGGTACGCGATTGCCCAGGACCTTGCCGAGTTCGGCGCTACCATCACGATAGTGGCGCGAAATAAGTCTGAAGTTGAAGCTGCCGTGAGGAGTGCCAAAGCAAAGGACCGAAACGTCTATGGTATCGCCTGTGATGTAGCCACCAGGGCCGGCCGTGCAGCAGTGATGAGTTTCGCTGTTGAATCGATGTCCGGTCTGGATGTTTTGATCAACAACGTCGGTACGAATGTCAGGAAGAAAACGACCGATTATTCCGAAGAAGAATATTCGTTTTTGATTGAAACCAACCTGACATCGACCTTCGAGATGTGCAGAATCGCTCATCCCTTCTTGAAGCAAAGCTCTCATGCTGCTATTGTCAATCTCGGCTCTGTTGCAGGTGCAAGAGCGCTTCCGACTGGAGCACCATATGCGATGGCTAAGGCGGCGCTCGACCAATTGACTCGCTCCCTGTCCGTCGAGTGGGCTCCGGACGGCATTCGTGTCAACTGCGTGGCACCATGGTTCATCAAGACACCGCTCACCGATTCGATCCTGGCAAAGCAAGAGTTCATGGCTCGTGTTCTGGAGAAGACGCCGCTTAATCGCCTGGGAGAGCCGGAAGACGTCTCCGGCATCGTGACATTCTTGTGTATGCCGGCAGCCGGCTATATTACCGGTCAAACCATCTCCGTTGACGGTGGCTTTCTCGCGCTTGGGCTGTAGGGAGAAGTCGTCTTCCAATAATGTATGCCAGGCAATGCCGGAAGTTGCTGTCTCGTCAGGTATTCGACAATCAGAAAAACAAGCGCCGTCGCGAGAGAGCCAAAAAGAAATGGCGCTGGATCGCTCGTGAAGGTAAGAGAAATCCTGCCGCCGACCAGGGCGCCGGCGACCAGGGCTCCTGTCGCTCTGCCTGCTCTGTTGTCGGCTGGGATCAATAGAAGCGCGATGCTCGCACCGGCAATAACGCCAAGTCCCGAACCAAATCGCGAGTTACCCTGGAATGTACAGTTATAACAATCCAGTGCCCGACCAATCAACGAGAGCAACTCATTGTTGTAATCACATGGTGCTACAGGTAGTGCCTGGGGAAGGACACCAACTTCGATACCGTAAAAGCGCATCCATCCTACTGCCATCCACGCAGCACCGAGTATGGTGGCACTCGTGATGCTCAGTCCGGCAACGATAGAGACTGCCGACAGCACCTCGAGGACGCCCATCCGCAGCTTTCGAAGATCCGCTCCGAAGACCGCCTGCCTTCCTGTAGATCGTGGGACGAGATGTTCGGATGTAGTGCTCATATACTCTTCTCTTCTCCGAGATCGTTTCGCAGTCTCTTCAGTATCGACTTTTTCTCCTGCTCGACGTCTTTCTCCTCTACACCTTTTAGCAGATCCGCTGCGCGATCCCTTCGTCCTGCGGCTAAGAATGCATCCGCCGACAAGACTCTTACGGTCGAGTTTTGCGGTGCGAGGTTGACGGCGTTCTCAATGCTTTTGATGCCGTCCGTCTGTCTTCCCAGTTTTAGATTCAAATATCCTAGATTGAGGAACGCCGCTATATCTCTCGGTTCGAGACGCACCGCGCTGGTCAAGAGCTCGTGAGCTTTTTCGTACTTCCCGCGTGCCATGTAGACGTTGGAGAGACCTACTTTGGCGCTTACCAGATCGGGCTTCAGGCGTAACGCTGTCTGCCATTGCTTCTCCGCTTCATCGTTGTTGTGTAGCCGGAATTCGCATCTGGCCAGGCGATCGTGGGCATAGGGGAAGGTCGAGTCTATTGCAATGGACAGTTCACAATCCCGTTTTGCCATCTGATACTCACATCGATTCATTGCCTGAGCAGCTTCGTTGTAGAGATAGTTGCGGGCCGCGCTGCGGCCGGTGAATAGCAACATCATGACCGCAATGTAGATCGTAAAGAGCTTTCCTCGGGCTGTGACCTTTCGATGCGCGACTTGAATGCTCTTCATTCCAACACCGTTAGAGATCGTCACATGGGCGGTGTCCGGAACAAAGCCGAAGCTCGATCGACAGATCAGAAACATCAGTGATTCGAACTGAGCGTTTTGAAAGAAGAGAGAATCAATGTTTTTTGCTTTGACGTTGTTTTTTTCATTAACGTAGAGCTGAACACGGAACTCTGGAGATTTGGAAAACATGAGGCGAGAGACAACATTGCGAGCATCGCCGTTCCATCCGACAATTTCGCTCCAGCCAATCTTTTTTGAGAACCGCGAAATTTGAATCCCAGTATCATCGATAACGATTCCACGATTAATCAATGCTGCCAGCTTCAGAATGCACAAGAATCCGAGCGACCATTGAATAAATGCGCTGAACCATAGCCCGATAGCGCGAATCAGAAGAGCCCAGGGACTGTGAGAGCTCGGGATGATTGCGATCGTATCTGGTATCAATAGTACGGTTGATACCAGAACCGCCGTACCGAGAGCAAGTCGAACCATTGCTAGAAAATCATACGCAAGGATGTATTTCTCATTCGTGAAATCGTTGGCAATCTGAGGAGGCGGCTGCGACATACTGAAATCCTGAACAACAGCAGCTTCCGGGAAGCCTGCCATGTCGATTGGGTAAGCCGATGTCCTGAAGTCCGCTGAAACAGACTCTAGAATAGGGCACGGGCGGTCGTTCTAGTAACTCCAATAATCTATAACCATGAATGGACGCGCGACAGCGGGATAACCCTGAATCTGACATAGACATATCCGGCGTGGGTTTAATGAAACTGAGTTTTTCGAGTTTAAACCGATAACGGTTTAACCGCTGTGAAAAAACAGCGAGGTTTCATCAAAGGGCTGAAGCGCGAGTTTAAACCGATAACGGTTTAACTGCTGTGAAAAAACAGCGAGGTTTCATCAAGGGCTGAAGTCGAGTTTTCAACCGATAACGGTTTAACCGCTGAAATGAAGTTCCGCGATGTCTTACCTGGTCAGCGTTTCAATTTGACATGGCGAATTAAGCGTGGTAGTTTGAAAGATATGAGCAACCAGGAACAAACCTCGTACACCTTGGAAGAACTCGCTAGAGAGTCAGGTATCGAGACGAGGGTGATCCGCAGTTTTATTGAGAACGGTCTGTTGAGGGGACCCGGAAAGCTAGGCCGCTATGCCAGATACTCCAGGCACCATCTAAGTAGACTTCTTGCTATCAAGGTTATGAAGGAAACGCAAGGGATGCGTCTTAGTGAAGTAAGACAGCAACTGCTGTTTATGAGCGAAGCCGAGATCATTGAGCTCGCCAAAACAAGGGTGACCACGCCCAATGCTGGTGGTTCGGGGCCGACGTCTGCGCTCGACTACATCCGCGCGCACAACCAGGTGTTCTTCGATCAGGCCAAAGCTAATTACAGAGATACCAGACCACCTGATCGTAATTTTGACCACGAAGTCGATGACTTAGATGTCTCAATCGCCTCCCATGAGGAGGATGAGCAGGAGCAATCACCGATCAGTCTTGCCAACTCGATCCGCGCAAAGTTGAAAGCAATGTCCCAGACAGTCGGACCGCGAAACAAGAGCGAAGCACAGTCGGAGACGGCCCGTACGGACCAGGAGGCAAAGGTATCCGAAGAGAATAGCGAACGCTTGACCGGTTGGGGACCAGCGCCACGAGAGGATGGGACGGCGACTTATGTGACGCAAGCGAAGCCGATAGACCGCCTCGTTGACGGATTGCGTCTGTTGGCTGGAGAGAAGTCCGTAAGACGGCAATCAAAGAGCGAACAATGGCACCATATTCAGATTACACCTGACATTGAGCTTTCGGTGAGAGGTGTTCCTGACGAGCAGCAGTTGGCGCGCCTCGAGTGCGTTGCCGATTATTTGAGGGAACTTCTCACAGGAGCAGGCTATGAGTAATCAGATGTTAGTTGAAGCGGCATTCGACCGAAAGTTCGTCGCCGATCAAAAGCGCTCGGAGAGATTCCTCGTCGTTGATATAAAGGCACCGTCGGTGGTTCCTTTTCCGACCGCCCACAAGCCTATCCTGAATATCGCCCTGGTGATCGATGCGTCCGCATCTATGGAAGGCGAACAGATGGACTCTGCGATTAAAGCTGCTATCGGCGTTGTCAACGCAATCTCCGACGATAGCAGGCTTTCGTTGGTATCGTTCGCTAGCGACGTGATTGTGCATGCGGAAGGCATCCGCTTGGATCCCGCTGGGAAGCGCAAAGCGATTGGAGCTATATCTCGGCTCAAGACGCGCGATAATACCAACCTCGGGGGCGGTTGGCTCGCCGGGGCGGAATGTGTTGCCCAGGTGATGAGCCCCGACGGTCGCATGCACAATCATGTCATCGTCATTTCGGACGGCCATGCCAATGTCGGAGTTTTCGAACCTGCTTTGCTCGAGCATCACGCGCAGGAGCTGCGCAAGCGTCGAATTTTGACATCGTCGGTAGGAATCGGCAATTACTACTCGTCTCTTCAGTTGCAAGCGCTTGCTGACTTTGGCGGTGGCAGATTGCATGATGCCGAGTTCCCAGGCGAAATCATAGAGGTGGTACTCGGAGAACTTCGAGAACTACAGCAAACTGTGGTGGAGGATATAAATGTCGAGATAAGCTTTCCGTCAATGGTGAGGGTCGATACAATTAGCGGTTTTCCAAACACATCTTCCGAGACTAGTTTGGTTTGCCAGATCGGAAGTTTGCCACCCGATGGCGAGCGCTCTGTAATCTTCCAGATTCTAACTCCGCAAGGCCTACCTGAGGGTCATCGTTTTCCCTTCTCAATTGAGTGTTCCTGGATCTGGACCGGCTCGGATAAAAGCGGTTCGGCGCAATGTTCTCCCACGCATTTATCCGTGACTGATGGTCCGGTGAATGCCGGTCAAAAGAAAGAT